>CANPAC010000037.1 GCA_947571975.1 uncultured Clostridium sp.
TATAAAGCCTTTTCTATTTATCGAATTTATCTTACTTACAAATCAAGAGTTGTATGGAATATATTTAGTTTAAGCTATAACAGAAAATTCGGTATATTTAACATAAATCTATTTATTTTTTCATAAATATATGATATAATAGTAATAGTTGGTATTAGAGGAGGAATTTAGAATGTGGCAAATATGGTTAATTATTGCAGGAATATGCTTAATAATTGAAATAATGACTGTTGGATTTTTAATTTTTTGGTTTGCAATAGGAGCCTTACTTGCTATGGTTACTAGTTTATTTACAGACAATATAATAATCCAAACAACAGTATTTATCTTATCATCAACTATTTTGATTTTTGCTACAAAACCATTTGTACAAAAATTTTTAAGCAAAAAAGATACTATCAAAACCAATGTATATTCTATTGTTGGAAAAACTGGAATTGTTATAAAAGATATTGATTCTGTTCAATCTCTTGGTCAAGTAAAAGTAGATGGAGAAGTTTGGTCTGCTATTGGACTAAATGATATAAATATTGCACAAGGTACAGAGGTTGAAATTAGAGAAATAAAAGGTGTAAAAGCAATTGTTTCACCAATAAAAAAAGTTCTTAATTTAGATTAACTGTTAACAATTAACAAGTTTTACAGTTAAATTATATATAATTTTGTTAAGGAGGTATAAATTATGGCATTTTTATTAGTTTTACTTGTTATTATTTTAATTATTGCAGCTATGTCTATTAAAATTGTTAAACAATCTGAGGTATACATTATTGAAAGGTTAGGTAAATTTTACAAAGTCGCTGATGCTGGTCTTACTATTATCATTCCATTTTTTGATCATGTAAGAAGTGTTGTTAGTTTAAAACAACAAACAATGGATGTACCACCTCAAGGTGTTATTACAAAAGATAATGTAACTATTACAATTGATACCGTTGTATTCTATCAAATAACTGACCCTGCAAAAGCAGTGTATGAAATTCAAAGTTTAAAGAAAGGTATTGAATACTTAGCTATTACAACTATTCGTGATATTATTGGTAAAATGGATTTAGACGAAACCTTTAGTTCAAGAGATGGTATTAATAATCAATTACGTGTTGTTTTAGATGAAGCAACTGATAGATGGGGATGTAAAATTGATCGTGTAGAAATTAAAGATATTACTCCACCTGCCGACATTAGAGATGCAATGGAAAAAGAAATGAATGCAGAAAGAAATAAGAGAGCTTTAATTCTAGAATCTGAAGCACAAAGACAATCTGCTATTACTATTGCAGAAGGTAAAAAACAAGCTGCTATTTTAGAAGCAGAAGCTGATAAAGAATCAAGAATTAGAAGAGCTGCTGGTGAAGCACAGGCAATTCGTGAAGTTGCTGATGCAAAAGCAAAAGAAATTCAAATGGTTTATGATGCTATGAAAAAGGCTAATCCAAATGATACTTTAGTTCAATTAAAATCTTTAGAAGCTTTAGAAGAAGTAGCAAAAGGTGATGCTAATAAAATCTTTATTCCTTTCGAAGCAACTAATGCTCTAAGCTCTTTGGGTGCTATGAAAGAAGTTTTAACAGATAGAAACATTTCTAAAAAAGAAGATAAATAAAATATATCTTTTTAAAAGGATTTAGGGAATTTCTCTAAATCCTTTTATTGTAAAAATATTCTTGGTACTCTTGCTCCTATTGTACTAATAATCTCATAATTTATCGTATCACATTTATTAGCTATCTCTTCTAATGTTATTTTATCATTATCCCAAATCCAAACATCATCACCAACTTCTACTTCTTCTAAATCTGTCACATCAGCCATAAAGCTATCCATACAGATTTTCCCAATAATAGGAACTTTTTTCCCTCGAATTAATATAACTCCATTATTAGATAAACACCTTCTCATTCCGTCCGCATATCCAATTGGTATAGTTGCTATTTTACTTGTTCTTTTTGTTGTAAAACTTCTAACATAACTAATAGTAGTTCCCTTTGTTACTGTTTTAATAAATATTATTTTTGATTTTAATTTTGCTACTGGCTTTATCTCTATTTTTTCTCCTATTCCTTTTGATGATTCATATCCGTATAAAATCATCCCTGGTCTTATTAAATTATACTGAAACTTTGGAAAATTTATGATTCCATTTGATGCTGAAGCATGGATGTATTGAATTGTATCAATTCTTCTTTTTATAATTTCTATTGCTGCTTCGAAAATATTTAACTGTTTTTTTGTGTAATCCTCATCAATATCTGCTGATGACAAATGTGTATATATTCCTTCAACCTTTATATTATTAGTTTCTTGTATTTTTTCTAAAATTCTTGGTATTTCATCTATAGTTATTCCTGTTCTTCCCATTCCTGTTTCTATTTCTAAGTGAACTCTTATTTTTTTATTTTGCCTTTTTATCTCATCTAGAAATTCAGTAGCTGATAAACCTATTATCAAATTATTTTCGATAATTTGATCAATTTCATTTATATATGGTTGATTTAGAACAAAAATGTCTTTTTTGAATCCTATATTTCTTAATTGAACACCTTCGTCTACAGTTGCTACACCTATTATTTCAAATTCATTTACTACTTCTAGTCTTGTATTTAAATATGTTCCATAAGCATTTGCTTTCATAATTGGCATAATAGTTGTTTCTTTTTTTATATTTTTTCTGATTTGCTCAATATTATATTTAAAGTTTTGTATATTAACCTCCATTACGGTTGGTCTAGCAATTTCATTTTGATTCATTAGTTCTCTCCTTTATACGAAGAAAGAGCTTTTTAGCTCTTTCTTTTGTATCTATTTCATAGCTTCTTCTACTGCAACAGCAACAGCAACTGATGCTCCAACCATTGGGTTATTTCCCATTCCGATTAATCCCATCATTTCAACATGTGCTGGTACAGATGATGAACCTGCAAATTGTGCATCTGAGTGCATTCTTCCCATTGTATCTGTCATACCATAAGAAGCTGGTCCAGCAGCCATGTTATCTGGATGTAATGTTCTTCCTGTACCTCCTCCTGAAGCTACTGAGAAGTATTTTCTATTTTCTGCTAATCTTTCTTTTTTATAAGTACCTGCTACTGGATGTTGGAATCTTGTTGGATTAGTTGAATTTCCTGTAATAGATACATCAACATCTTCCATCCACATGATAGCAACTCCTTCTCTTACATCATTTGCACCATAGCATCTAACTTTACTTCTTTCTCCATCTGAATAAGGTATTTCTTCTACAACTTTTACTTTTCCAGTGAAGAAATCAAAATCTGTTTTTACATAAGTAAATCCATTAATTCTTGAAATTACTTGTGCTGCATCTTTTCCTAATCCATTTAAAATTACTCTTAATGGTTCTTTTCTAACCTTATTAGCTGATTTTGCAATTCCTATTGCTCCTTCTGCTGCTGCAAAAGATTCATGTCCTGCTAAAAATGCAAAACATTTAGTGTCTTCTGATAATAACATAGATGCTAAGTTTCCATGTCCTAATCCTACTTTTCTATCGTCTGCTACAGAACCTGGAATACAAAATGCTTGTAATCCTTCACCTATCGCTTTTGCTGCATCTGCTGCTTTTGTGCAGCCTTTTTTTATTGCTATTGCTGCTCCGAATCGTATATGCCCATGCTGCATTTTCAAAACAAATTGGTTGTACTCCTTTTACAATTTCATATGGATTAAATCCTTTTTCTTTACATATGTCTAAAGCTTCTTCAAAGCTTCCTATTCCGTATTTTTCCATTACTGGTTTGATTTGGTCTATTCTTCTTTCATAACTTTCAAATGTTACTGCCATTTTTATTCCTCCTATTTCTGTTTTATTCTTATTTATTTGAAATCAATTTTCAATTGATTTCTATTGTTTTCTTGGGTCAATCTTCTTAACTGCTTCATCAAATCTTCCATATGTTCCCGAAGCTTTTTCTATTGCTTGTGTTGGTTCAATACCAGCTTTAATATTATCCATCATTTTTCCTAAATGTACATATTTGTAACCAATAATTTGGTCATCTTTATCTAATCCAATTTCTACTATGTATCCTTCTGCTAGATTTAAATATCTAGGACCTTTTAATGTACTTGAATAAATTGTTCCAACCTGACTTGTATGTCCTTTTCCTAAATCTTCAAGACCTGCTCCTACTGGAAGCCCTCCTTCTGAAAAAGCAGTTTGTGTTCTACCATATACTATTTGTAAGAATAATTCTCTCATTGCAGTATTAATAGCATCACATACTAAGTCAGTATTTAGTGCTTCTAATAAAGTTTTTCCTGTTAAAATTTCTCCTGCCATGGCAGCTGAATGTGTCATTCCAGAACATCCTATTGTTTCAATTAATGCTTCTTGAATGATTCCTTCTTTTACATTTAAAGTTAATTTACATGCTCCTTGTTGTGGTGCACACCATCCAATACCATGTGTTAATCCTGAAATATCACTAATCTCTTTTGCTTTTACCCATTTTCCTTCTTCTGGAATTGGTGCTGGTCCATGGTTTACACCTTTTGCTACACAGCACATTTCTTCTAATTCTTTTGAATACATCATTTTAATTGCTCCTTTCATTTCTACATTTATTTTTATTTTATATATTTTTTATTTTAATTATTAATTTCAAAATAAATTATATATAAAAATTAATAACATTTTATTGATGTTTCATTTTCTTAATTTCTTCTTTTGATAATAAAAGTTGGTTTTTCATTTTTTTCTCTGCTGTTTCTACTATCTCTTCTACATCTGGAGTAGTAACATTTTCATTTTGATAAGCAATTACATTTTCTATATCACGAATATAAATACCAGAATCATAATGTTCTTTTCTTGACAAGACTTTAACTCCTAATTTATAACGTTTTAAGATGTCTCTATCCTCTCTACTTACTTGTTCCTCACCTATTCCTAAAATTTCATAACGCCAAATCACATGTCTTTCATAACTAGAAAAATCACTATTGTTTAAATCTGTATAATCATATTCTATTTTGAATTTTAGACTTTGTATTGATAGAGTAAGATTAGTCCATGTTTTTTCGCCTTCTATTTTTTTAAATTCTTGCCTTAATTCTTTTATTTTAGCATACAACATTTGAACTAATTTTAAATATTGATTTTCATCTAAGTTAAATTTATTTGGTATTTCATAAACATTTATAGCTCTTTTCTTTAGGATACCTTTTGGAATATAGTAGAAAAATAATTCACCCATTTTTCCTTCTTTATCTGGTTCATCTAATACAGAACTATATAAATATAATTTATCCCATTTTTCTGGTATCATATAAAATAGCTTTCTTTGTATGTCTTCATATATTTCTTTTATTGTTTTAGTTTGATTTAACATATATTCCCTCTTTATTATATTATATAAATCTTTAACTAAGCCTATCTAGTTTTCTTTAATTACTAAACTTTCTCCTGTCATTTCTTCTGGTTTTTCAAGATTCATTAAATCGAGCATTGTTGGTGCTAAATCAGCTAATTTTCCTCCTGATTTTAGTTTCAAATTTTCATCATTTGTTACTAAAATTAATGGAACTGGGTTTGTAGTATGTGCTGTATGTGGTTCACCTGTAGTGTAATCTATCATTTGTTCTGCATTTCCGTGATCTGCTGTAATTAGTAAATCACCTTGTTTTTCTTCTACTAAGTCAACTACTTTTCCTACACATTCATCTACTGCTTCTACTGCCTTTATTGCTGCTTCTAAGCTTCCTGTATGTCCTACCATGTCTGTATTAGCATAATTTAATATTATACAATCGTATTTGTCATTTTTAATAGCCTCTAATACTTTTTCAGTAACTTCATATGCACTCATTTCTGGTTTTTGGTCATATGTTTCTACTTTAGGAGATGGTACTAATATTCTTTCTTCTCCTTCATATTGTTTTTCTTCTCCTCCATTAAAGAAAAATGTTACATGTGCATATTTTTCTGTTTCTGCAATACGTAATTGAGTATACCCCTTTTTACTAACATATTCACCAAAAGTATTTTTTAGACTTTCCTTTTTAAAAGCAATGTGTACATTAGGCATAGATTCGTCATAATTAGTAAAACATACGTAATACAAATCTAAATCTTTTTTAGTTTCAAATCCATCAAATTCTGGATCCACTAATGCTCTTGTTATTTCTCTTGCTCTATCTGGTCTAAAGTTAAAGAAAATAACAGAATCATGTTTTCTAATTGTTGCTATTGGTTCTTCTCCATTACAAATTAAAGTTGGCTCTACAAATTCATCGAATACTTCTTTTTGATATGAATCTTCTATTGCTTTTATTGCAGTGCCTGCTTTATTTCCTTCTCCTTTTACTAATGCATCATAACATTTTTGAACTCTTTCCCATCTTTTATCTCTATCCATAGCATAAAATCTTCCGGAAATTGTTGCAATTTTTCCTATTTCTTTTTCGTCCATTTTTTCTTGTAATTTCATAATATATCCTTCAGCTGATGCTGGTGGTGTATCTCTTCCATCTAAGAAACAATGTACATAAACATCTTCAAAGTCTCTTCTTTTTGCCATTTCTAATAAACCATATAAATGGCGATTATGACTATGTACACCTCCATCTGATACTAATCCTAAAATGTGCAATTTAGAATTATATTTCTTACAATTTTCAATAGCCTCTATAAATTCAGTATTACTAAAAAAATCTCCATCTTCAATTGATTTTGTAATTCTAGTCAATTCTTGGTAAACAATTCTTCCTGCTCCAATGTTTGTGTGACCTACTTCTGAATTTCCCATTTGACCTTCAGGTAATCCTACTGCTAATCCACTTGTATGAATTTCTGTATGACTATATTTTTTCATTAGTTTGTCTATATTAGGTGTTTTAGCCAATTTAATTGCATTTCCATCATCATTTTTATTGTCTCCAAATCCATCTAATATCATGAGCATTGTTAGCTTGTTTTTCATTTTTACACTTCCTCTTCCTAATTAATGTTCAAATTTGACTATTTTACTAAATTCATCTGCTTTAAGACTCGCTCCTCCAACTAGGCCTCCATCTATATCAGACATTTCAAATAAGTCTTTAGCATTTGTACTTTTTACACTTCCACCATATTGTATTATAACGCTATCTGCCACTATTTGTCCATAGATTTCAGCAATTTTATTTCTAATTGATTTAATACTATTATTAGCATCTTCTTTAGTTGCTGTCTTTCCTGTTCCAATTGCCCAAATTGGTTCATAGGCTATAATTGTATTTTGCACTTGTTCATTTGTTAATCCATCTAATGCCTTTTCTGTCTGTTTTGTAATTATTTCTTCTGTTTTATTAGTTTCTCTTTGTTCTAAAGTTTCTCCTACACATACAATTGGTTTTAATTGATATTCAAATGCTGCTTTTACTTTTTTGTTTACTGTTTCATCTGTCTCATTAAAATATTGTCTTCTTTCTGAATGTCCTATAATAACATATTCAACATTAATAGCTTTTAACATTTTTCCTGATATTTCTCCTGTGTAAGCTCCATTTTCTTCAAAGTGCATATTTTGTGCCCCAATTTTTATATTTGTATTTTGTGCTGTTAATAGAGCATAAAATAAATCTGTATATGGCACACATAAAATTACTTCACTATTTGTGTCTTTCACTATTGGCGCTAACTCTTCTATAAAATTGATTGCTTCGTTTGGAAGCATATTCATTTTCCAGTTTCCTGCAATTACTTTTTTTCTCATTTTCACTATCATTCCTTTCATATTCATTTTTTATCATAAGTAGCATATATTCTATTTTTTTAAGGTAAGTAAAATTTCTATTTATCTTCGAGACATTCAATTCCAGGTAAATTTTTTCCTTCTAAGAATTCTAAAGAAGCTCCTCCTCCAGTTGAAATATGTGTCATTTTATCTTCTACTCCTGCTTTTTTTACAGCTGCTGCTGAATCTCCTCCTCCAATAATTGTAATACAGTCAATTCCGAGCTAATGCTTTTGCTATTTCATTTGTTCCTATTGCAAATTGATTAATTTCAAATAGTCCTAATGGACCATTCCATACTACTGTTTTTGCATTTTTTAATTCTTCCTTAACTAATTTTATTGTCTCTTCTCCTATATCAAATCCTTCCCATTCTACTGGAATTTCATCATATTTTACAGTTTTACTCTCTGCTTCTTCTGTTGCTTCTTTTGCTATTTTTGTATCTACTGGAAGCATTAGTTTTACTCCTCTTTCTTTTGCTTTCTTCATTAGATTTTTTGCTAATTCTAACTTATCTAATTCACAAATTGAATTTCCTACTTCATATCCATTTGCTTTAAAAAATGTATATGCCATTCCTCCACCAATTATTAGTGTATCTACTTTTTCTATTAGACTATCTATTACTCCTATTTTGTCTGAAACTTTTGCTCCTCCTAAAATTGCAACAAATGGTCTTTCTGGATTTGCTACTGCATTTCCTAAAAATTTTAATTCTTTTTCAATTAAAAATCCAGATACTGCTGGTAAAAATTCTGCTACTCCTGCTGTAGAACTATGTGCTCTATGAGCTGAGCCGAAAGCATCATTTACATAAATTTCAGCCATGCTAGCTAATTCTTTAGCAAATTCACGGTCATTATCTGTTTCCTCTTTGTGAAATCTTACATTCTCAAGTAATAAAATTTGTCCTTTTTGTAAGTTACTAGCTTTTTGCTTAGCATCTTTGCCTATAACGTCTTCTGCTATAATAACTTCTTTTCCTATTAATTTTTCTAATTCCTTTGCTACTGGCTTTAAAGAATATTCTGATTTAAATTCTCCTTTTGGTCTTCCTAAATGTGAACATAAGACAACAGCACAATTATTTTCTAATAAGTATTTTATAGTTGGTAATGCTGCTACAATTCTAGTGTTGTCTGTTATTTTCTTATTTTCATCCATTGGTACATTAAAGTCACAACGAACTAATACCTTTTTTCCTTTCAAATCAATATCTCTTATTGTTTTCTTATTCATTTTATAAATCCTCCTTACAATGTTTTCTTTTTATATTATTTCCGTATTTTCTTAAGTCGATACAATTGTATAATAAAAAACTTTACTTTTCAAGTATTCTTTACATTTATTTTACATTTTCGTTTCTACACTTATAGTTGTAGTGTAACAGTTGTGGTTTGTTTTATTTAACTTCCATTCATTATAAAATATAAATTATGAGGTGTTTTATATGCAAAATCTAAATTATATAGAAATTGGAAAAAGAATTCAAATTAAAAGAAAAGAACTAAAATTAACTCAAGAAACATTATCTGAAATTATTGACGTTTCTCCTTCTTATGTAAGTGAAATTGAAAGAGGTTGTAGTGTTAGTAGTCTAGCTACAATTACTAAAATTGCACAGGCTTTAGATTTAAGTTTAGATTATCTTATTTGGAGAATGACTGAAAATAATTTGAATATTTCTTTTCGTGAAATTATAAAAACAATTCCTGAAAAAAATCATATTCTATACTTTAATTTATGTCAAAATATTGCTGAGACTTTGAAAAATTCATAGCTATTATTCTTTCTTGAATAAATAGCTTTTTTGTTTTATCTATAATTTTTATAGTTATTTTTTGTAACTGGTCAAACTCTAATAAGACTTCGTTTTCTTGTATAATAGTAATCTTCATCAACTGACTTAGATTAAATCCTATACTTACATTAGTATCTACCTTATTTTCTATTATTAAATTTTTATCTTCTTGTTTTATTTGTATATATTCTATTAAAATATTAGCTATAATAATTCCTTGTAATATCAATATAATATCTTTTCCTTCTTGTTTTTGCAAAAATTGAATTAATTCTTTTGTTATCATTTCAACTTTCTCCTTTTCTGTTTATGTTTCTTGATTTCATATTTTACTTTCTTAAGTTTAAATTGTTTTTTGTGTAAAGTCAATTTTTATTTATGTATAAAATCAACTTCATTCTTTTTTTTTTCATATTTTTATTTGCTTTATCTTGCATTTTCTATTTTTTTTAGAAATTTTTATAAAGAATTATAAAGCTTGTTACTAATCATTTTTTATGCTATAATGTACCTTAATAAGGAGATTTACTATTATGTATTTAGAAAAACTAGAATTTGATAAAATATTAAAAATATTAAGTGATTTTTGCATTACTAATCAAGGAAAAGAACTTGCTTTAAATCTATCTCCAAGCAACCAAAAAGTAGAAGTATCACATATTTTACAAGAAACAAATGAAGCTGTTAACTTATGTTATCGCAACGGTTCACCTTCTTTTTATGAAATTGCTAACATTGATATTGAAATAAAAAAAATAGAAAGTAATATCTGTCTATCTATTAAATCTTTATTGAATTTAGCTAATATTTTTAAATTATCACAAGATTTAAGAAATTATTTTAATAAAGATTTTTTAGATTTATCCCAATATCCCATTTTGAGAAATTTATTTTCTTCTTTATACACAAATAAAAATATAACTGATAAAATTTTTAATTGTATTATAGATGAAAATACAATTGATGATAAAGCCTCTAAAGAACTTTCTTCTATTAGAAGGCAAAAAAGAAATTTAGAACAAACCATTAAAAATAAGCTTAATGATTTTCTTCATTCTTCTACTTATTCTAAATATATTCAAGAAAATATCGTAACAATTAGAAATGATAGATTTGTAATTCCAATTAAAGAAGAATATCGTTCACAAATAAAAGGATTTGTTCATGATATTTCAAATGCTGGTTCTACCGTATTTATAGAGCCAATTTCTGTTTTTGAAATGAACAATGAATTAAATTCGTTAAAAAAGGAAGAAGAATTAGCTATTGAAAAAATATTACAAGAATTAACTGGATTATTTGCTCCTTACACAGAAGAACTAAATTTAGATATTACTTTAATTTCTAAATTAGATTTTATTTTTGCTAAGGCAAAATTTTCTAAATTTCTCAATGCTACTACTCCTATTATTAATGAAACAAAAGAAATTCATTTAAAAAATGCTAGACATCCTCTTATTGATAAAGAAAAAATGGTTCCTATTTCTTTAGATTTAGGAAAGGATTTTTCTGTGCTTCTTATTACAGGGCCTAATACTGGTGGAAAAACTGTTACCTTAAAAACTGTTGGTTTATTGACTTGCATGGCATGTAGTGGTCTTAATATTCCTTGTGATGAAAATTCTAGTATTTATGTTTTTGATTATATTTTTGCTGATATTGGTGATAATCAAAGTATTGCTAATTCTTTAAGTACTTTTTCTTCTCACATGCTTAATATTGTAGAAATTACTAATCAAGCAACTAACAATTCTCTTATTTTGGTTGATGAATTAGGTTCTGGTACAGACCCTTTAGAAGGTGCAAATTTAGCTATTAGCATATTAGATTATTTTAAATCAGTTGGTTCTTTAATTATTGCTACTACTCATTATCAAGAATTGAAACAATATGCTCTAGTAACTGATGAATTTGAAAATGCTTCTGTAGAATTTGATATTTCTACTTTAACTCCTACTTATCGATTGCTTGTTGGAATTCCTGGTAAAAGTAATGCTTTTGAAATTAGCAAAAAATTAGGTTTAAATCTCAATATCATAGAAAATGCACAATCTAGGATGACTTCTAAGGAGATTAATATTGAAAATTTATTGAAAAATATTTATGAAGATAAATCTTTAATTGAAAGGGAAAAAGTTGAAATTTCTAAAAGATTAGAGGAAGTTACTAATTTAAAAAAGTCTTTGACTAAGAATAACGAAGATATAAAACGACAAGAACATGATTTAATTCAAAATGCTAAAATGCAAGCTAGAAATATTTTACTTGATGCTAAAAAGGACGCTAATGAAATTATACAAAAAATGAATTCTTTATCTAGTTATAAGGACTTAGAGAATGCTAGAAATGCTTTAAATAATAAGATTAGAGAGATTAATGATATTTCTGATGATATAAATAATACTAATTTAAATGATACAAAAAATGCTTTAAGTGCCCAAAATATTAAATTAAATATGGAAGTGTATGTAACAAGCATTGGTCAAAATGGTATTGTACTTTCTCATGTTTCTAAATCTAATGAAGTTCAAGTACAAATTGGAAGTTTAAAGATAAATGTTCCTGTTAAATATCTTAGTCTTCCTACTAATAATGTTAAAAATACTTCTTCAGATGTAAATAATTTTTCTTCTATTTCTAAAACTAAAACTGTAAAATCAGAAATTAATGTTATTGGATTAAATGTAGAAGAAGCAATTTTTGTGGTTGATAAATTTTTAGATGATTGTAGTTTAGCTAAACTTCAAAATGTTAGAATTGTTCATGGTAAAGGTACTGGAAAATTAAGAAATCGGCATTCATAAATTTTTAAAAAATCATCCTCATGTAGAATCTTATCGATTAGGGACTTATGGTGAAGGCGAAATGGGTGTTACTATTGTTAATTTAAAATAATTTTTATAAAAGCCTATTTTTATTTAAATAGGCTTTTTCCTTTATATATATTTTTCTATTACTACTACAGTTCTTCCGCTTCTTGTTGTTCCATCAAATTCTTTAATAATAAATCTTCCTTTTCCTCTAATTGTAATAATATCATTTAATTTTAATTGTTTTGAAACTTTAGTTTCATTTTGACCATTTACAAATACTCTTTCTTGGTCAATAATTTGAACTGCTTTATTTCTTGATGTCCTTGCTAAATCTGATACAAAATTATCTAATCTTAATGAAGGAACAATAATTTTTACTATTTCTGTTTTTACCTCTCTTTCTTTCAATTCCTGTATTTCCTGTATTTCTATTTTACTACTTTCAAATCTTGTTAATGATGGTAACTGTTGTTTTAAAATATCAGCAAAATTATTTATTACAATTATGTCTGCCCCTTCTTCAGAAACAACAATATCTCCTACTTTTTCTCGTTTTAAGCCTAATTTAACAATTCCCCCTAAATAATTTCGATGGAAGTATTTTCCTTTTTCTTCATCTGGTAATATCACTCTTACTATTTTTAACATCTGATTATAATTTTTTTCTATCATTTTTGTGTCATATTTTTCTGGATAAATAATTAAAATTTTTCGCTCTGCTGTTTCACATCCCCCATATAGTTTATAATTTTGGAATTTCATTTTTCTTAAAAAATTTTCTACTAAAGATATTTGGTACATGTCTAAAAAATCTGTATATTCTATCTTTTCTCTCGTTTCTGAATATTGTATTTTATCTAGTACTTGTGATAAACACATTTTATCTTCCTGCTTTTTATAATCTTTTAATAATAGTTGTTTTTCCATCTTACTTCCTTTCTACCTTATTTTAATGAATATTCTTTACTACTAAAATCTGTTTTAATAGTTTTTACATCAATTCCATAAATTTCTTCTAATTCATCTACTCCACCATGTTCAATATATTTGTCTGGGTAAGCATAGCTTTTAAATTCTATTTCTTGTAATTTTTCTTCTATAATAACCTCTTGAACTGCTGTTGCTAATCCATTTACAATTGTTCCATCTTCAATGGTTATTACTTTTTTTGTTTTACTTATAGATTTTTGTATTGTTTCTTTATCAAATGGTTTTAAAAATCTAGCGTTGATTACTTCTATTGTTATATCTTTTTGTTCTTTTTCAAGGTCTTTAGCTATTTTCATTGCTCTTGCTACTGTTTTACCAATTGCTATTATGCTTAAATCTTTTCCTTCTTTTAAAATCTCTGCTTTTCCTTCTTCTAGTTTTTCCGTTTTTTCTATTTTATATTCGTCTTCTCCTCCTCGTGGATAACGAATTACAACTGGTTTTCTCAATTTAACTGCAAATTCTAACATTTCTTCTAACTCTTTAAAATTTTTAGGTGCCATAATTGTTAGGTTTGGAACTAATCTAAAAAATGCCATATCTAAAGTTCCTTGGTGTGTTTCTCCATCTGCTCCAACAATACCTGCTCTATCTACACACATAATAACAGGTAAGTTTTGCATAGCAACGTCATGAATAACTTGATCATATGCTCTTTGATAAAAAGATGAATAAATTGGTACAACAGGTATTGTCCCTTCTTTTGCCATTCCTGCTGCCATTCCGTATTGCGTGTTGCTCTGCAATTCCTATATCAAAAAATCTTTCTGGAAATTCTTTAGCAAATTGTGCAAGACCAGTTCCATCTTTCATAGATGCTGTAACAGCAACAATTTTTTCATTTTTCTTTGCTAGGTTTACTAATTTGTCTCCAAATACTTTTGAATAATCTGTTTTCTTTTCTTTTTTACTTTTTCCTGTTTCGATATCAAATGGACCTGTTGCATGAAATTTATCTGGATTTTGCTCAGCAATTGCATATCCTTTTCCTTTTTTAGTTAAAACATGTATTAACACTGGTCCTTTTAATTGTTTACTTATTTTTAACATTCTTTCTAATTCTTCAATATCATGTCCATCTACTGGACCTAGATAACGAAATCCAATATCTTCAAAAAACATTTTAGGAATAATTAATTGCTTAATACTTCTTTTTATTCTTCTTACAATTTTTACAATTGGTTTTCCAATACCAGGTAATTTTAAAATAGCTGATTTTATGGCATCACTAGATTTATTGTAGGATTTCTTAGTCCTTAATTTACTAAGTAGCATGCTAATTCCACCAATATTCTTCGAAATACTCATTTCGTTATCATTTAATATAACTGTCATTTTTGTTTGGCTCCATCCTGCATCATTTAATGCTTCTAATGCCATTCCTCCTGTTAAAGCCCCATCTCCTATAACTGCTAATACAGAATTATTTTCTCCTTTTATGTCTCTTGCTCTAGCCATACCAAGTGCAGCAGAAATAGATGTGCTGCTGTGCCCTGTATTAAAACTATCTGTATCTGATTCTTTACTCTTCGGAAATCCTGCTATTCCATTTAGTTTTCTTAAAGTTTTTAGTTGTTCTTTTCTTCCTGTAATTATTTTATGCACATAAGTTTGATGACCTACATCCCATACTATTTTATCTTTTGGTACATCAAATACACTATGTAAAGCAATTGTTAATTCAACTACTCCTAAATTTGATGCTAAGTGACCTCCGTTTTTAGAAACAATTTCTAATATATATTTTCTTATTTCTTCTGCTAGCTTATTTTTTTCTTGTGTGTTTAGTTTTTTTACATCTTCTGGCCCATTTATTTTTTCTAACATTTTTATCACCCATAAATTTTATATTTTTACTTATTATAGTTTTAATTGTTCCTATTATATCATCTTTTTCCTTTTTTGCAAATTTTTATCTATACAACTCTTGATTTTATGTTAATGGCTAAGTTGGGACAGGCACACTTTAGCC
>CANPAC010000038.1 GCA_947571975.1 uncultured Clostridium sp.
TTTTTATAATCAGCCTTACAAATCAAGAGTTGTAGATGATTAAAACAATGGCTAAGGTGTGCTGTCCCAGTTTGACCATAAATGGCTAAAGTGTACCTGTCCCAACTTAGCCATCCATTCACGCCATAATTAAAGAAAAACACTTGACACAGAGGCTTTTGTGTAGTAAATTGATAGAAGAAATGGAGGAATAAACGTGATATTAGAACTAAAAAATATATGTTTTGAAAGAGATAATAAAAAAATACTAGATAATATAAATTTGAAGTTAGATATTGGTAAATTTATAGCTATAACAGGGCCAAATGGATCTGGAAAATCAACATTAGTAAAAATAATTATGGGAATTGAAAAACCGGATTCTGGGGAAATTATTTTCGATGGAAAAGATATAACAAATTTAAAGGTTAATGAAAGAGCTAATTTAGGTATTGGCTTTGCTTTTCAACAACCAGTAAAATTTAAGGGAATAACAGTATATGATTTGCTAAAAATAGCTGGGAAGAAGGATATGACAAAAGCTGAGGCTTGTGAAGCTTTATCAAAGGTAGGATTATGTGCAAAAGAATATGTTGATAGGGAAGTGAATGGTTCTTTATCAGGTGGAGAGTTAAAGAGAATTGAAATTGCAACTGTTGCTTTAAGAGGTGCAAAATTGACTATATTTGATGAGCCAGAGGCTGGAATTGATTTATGGAGTTTTAGTAATTTGATTGATGTATTTGAAAAGATGGGAGAGATTATTAAAGGAACTACTTTAATTATTTCGCATCAAGAAAGAATTTTAAATATAGCAGATGAAATTATTTTAATGAAAAACGGAAAAATAGAAGAAATAGGGGAAAGTAAGGATATTTTGAGTAAAACATTTACTAAAGCAGAATGTTATAGAGTGAAGAAATAACAAAGGTTTTAATAAAGAAATCAAAATCTTTCACTATTAGGTGTGCTATTAATAAGCGAAGCAAGAAAGGAATGGATTTTAGTATGGACAAACAAATAGATAAAATAGATAAAGACCTTTTAAATGAAGTATCAAACTTAGAGAACATTGAAAAAGGTGCTTATAATATAAGAAAAAATGGGGAAGGAATTGAGAGAAAAGTAACAGAAAATGTAAATATTGTGACAAAAACAGATAAACCAGGAATTGATATTTATGTAAAAGAAAATACAAAATTTGAGTTTATTCATATACCAGTAATTATAACTGAAAGTGGTCTAAATGATTTAGTTTACAATGATTTTTATATTGGAAAAAATGCAAATGTAATTATTGTAGCAGGATGTGGTATTCACAATGACCATCATGAAAATTCACAACATGACGGAATTCATCGTTTCTTTTTAGAAGAAGGAGCAAAGGTAAGGTATGTAGAAAAACACTACGGAGAAGGGAATGGAGAAGGAAAAAGAATTTTAAATCCTGTTACAGAAGTATATTTAAAAAATGGAAGTAGTATGGAGATGGAGAGTAGCCAAATTAAAGGTGTGGATTCTACAATAAGAGAGACAAAGGGAGTGCTAGAGGCAAATACTAATTTTGTTGTATCAGAAAAAATTATGACACATGGTAATCAATATGCAAAAACTACTTTTGATGTTCAATTAAATGGAGAAAATGCTAGTACACATGTTACTTCAAGGTCAGTGGCAACTGATAATTCAGAGCAATTTTTTGTGTCTAAAATTTATGGTAATAATAAGTCTTTTGCTCATAGTGAATGTGATGCAATTATTAAGGATAATGCTAAGGTTACAGCAACACCAGAGATTACAGCAAATGATGTAGAGGCAAATTTGATTCACGAGGCTGCTATTGGTAAAATTGCAGGAGAACAATTGATTAAATTAATGACACTTGGACTTTCAGAAAAGGAAGCAGAAGAGGAAATTATTAATGGATTTTTAAAATAAGAAACATGAAAAGTAATCAAAATGAGAAATATGAAAGTCAGTAAAAAAGTTAATATATAAATATTTATGAAAATTCGAATGTAACTGTAAAACATTTAAAAATTCTTGTTCAATAAAATGAGGGATGTTCGCGTCGAGCCGCAGGCGAGGACTAAGTGAAAGAGGCTCATTTTATTGTATTAGAATTTTTTAATGTTTGTAAGGCAACTTAAGAATTTGAATAAATATTTTATAAATTAACTTTTTTACTGATTTCTACTTCTCTTTTATTAATAATGTGTTTTAAAAATCAATATCATCATCAATTTTGTTCATTTCTTCTACTTGGTCTAAATAATCTAAAATGAAATTTGAGACATTAGAAATAACGCTCTTTTTATATGATAGATTTTGACTATTACCATTATATTCTTTATTACCATTTAACATTAATTCATAAAGAACTTCTACTCCGCCTAAAATGTAAGAATTATATAATTTTATATTTCTTTCAAAAATACTTTTGTGTTCTAAATCATCTTCAATATAATAACGAAAAGCGTTATCTACTTTTTCTTCACCGTCAAACTCATCACTAAGTAACATACAAAGTCTATAATTAAATAAGATTTTTTCATTTTCAGCTATCATTTTGTCAGAAAATACTTTTGTAGTAATATTGCTAAATTCTTTTGAAGTGTCAATAGAAGATTTTCGGTTATAAACTAAGCCAATAACAGGAGCTAAAATTAATACATCAGCATTTGTATTAAAAAGTGCTTCTTTTAATTCCATAACATATTTTGCATGTTTTCCTTTAAAAACATATTCTTTATTAAACATATTAATCTTCCTCCTTCTTTAACATAGAATTTTTTTCTGTAACTTTATCTATATGATATTTAGTAGTAATTTTACTTCTAGTATCATCTGAAATATCATCTAAATCTTTCTTCTCTCTAGTAAATATAATAACTTGGCTTGCTACATCTGGTAGACAACTCATGACATTCTTTCTGTGAATACTGTCAATTTTAGATAAAGGAGCGTCAAAAACTAAAGGATACATTGTTTCATTATCTATTTCTTCTAATATTTTAGTTTTAGCTACTTTTAATAATCCACACATAAATGAAATTGCTTTTACAGTACCAAGACCTTCAGATTCAACAGAATCAATAATGTCATCATCATCATAAACTAATTTAAATTTATAATCAGAAGTAATAACCATTCTTCTCTTTCCAGTGTAAATTTTTTCTAAGTAATAATTAATTTCTTTTTGCAAATTATTGATAAGTTCTCTTTCTCTTATTTTGTATATAGATTCTAAGTGTTTAGCAATATTATCAGCTAAATCAATTTGTGCTAAAATTTCTCTATTTTTCTCATCATATTGTGCTAATTTATTGATTTCTTCTTCTGCTCTTTGTTTTGCAGCTTTCTGGGTTTCAATGGTGTTTTTTTCGATTCCTATCTTTTCATAAAAACTTTTTATTTTCTCATCAATTTCTTTTACCTGTATTTCTAATCCACCTACATCAACATCTAATTGAATGTTTGCAGAAAGTCTATCAACTGCATCATTTAGTACATCAATTTCATGTTGATTTTCAGTAATATCATTAAATTTATTATTGATTAATTCAGTTTTAAAATTATTTGATTTAATTTCAGAAACATTAACTTTAGCTTCTTTTTTGAAAGTAGAAATAGTAGTACCAATAGATTGAGGAGGTAATTTTTTCATCTCTTCAATTAGTTTGTTATAATGTTCATCACCTTCTACTATTTTTTCACCACACAAACAAATGCCTCTATTTAAAAGAAATTCAATAGATTTTTGGTGCATATTAGGAACAGATTCATTAGATTCTTTTAAAACACCGCTGTCATATAATTTTTCTAATTTGTCATTTAGACCATAATAAAAGAAATCTAAGTAATAGTTGTTAAAATAGCTAATATAATTTTGATATAAGCGTTCTGAACTTTTTTCTAGTTTAGAAAGCCTGTCTTTTAAATCTAATTTTTCTTGTTGTTTTTTGTATGTATCTTTATTATCTAAAATAACTTGTTCTTTAGCAGATTTACTAGTTTCTAGCTTGTCTATTTCAAGATGGTATTCTTCAATTTTCTTTTCACTATTAAAAATAACTTCTTCACAATGTTTGATGGTATTTTTTTTATCTTCTAATTCTTGACTTGCAGAGGAATTCAATTTATTCCTTAATTCAGAAATAACACATGTTCTAGAACCAGAGCCACCTTTCAAATGTTTTATTGCAGAATTCCAATGCTCTAACCCTAAAATGGACTTTACTGAGTTTCCTACTTCTTGGGAACCTTGACGTTGTTCTTTACTAATAGTATCCATTCTTTCACCATCAAAGAAAAAGTAGCTAGATAAACTCTGAGGTAATATGTTATTTACACATTCTTCAAAATTGCCAAGACGCATCCAAGTGTCATTATCTTTTCTTTCAACAATAGCATAGGCTGTAGAAGCAACTACACGGCATTCAGGATTAGCAATATATTTTTGAACTCTTTTAAATCGGTATAAGTTTCCATCTGATTCTTCATCATCTTTTATAATATATAATTCTACACACACTTCTTGTGTATCTCCTGGTTCCATAGCAGCTTCTACTTCGAGATTTAGAAGTTGAGTTGGATTTTGCAAAGCTACCTTATTATATAAAACCCAATTAAAAGATTGTAAAAGTGTAGTTTTTCCATGTGTGATTCCACCATAAATTACTGTTATATTTCCGTCATCATTAGTAGAAAAGTTAATTTCAGAGGTACCTTTAAATTGCCTAAAATTTGTAATAACTAATTTTTTAAATTTCATTTTTTACCTCCCTATCAATAATATCCATAATCTTTTGTATCATTTCTTGATTAGTATAATGTGAAGACCTATTATTAATCTTTTCTAGAGATAAAATATCTTTCTCTATCTTTTTTCGTTTTTCCTCATTCATTCTACAATATCCTCCTTTAATTCATATAATAAATTGCCATAAACTTCATTTATTTTATCTTTTATCTCGAGTGAATTACTGTAATTTAGAGCATCAGAAGAAAAATCTTCTAGTCGTGATAGTTCTCTTTTGACTAAACCTAAATCATCTTTTAAGACATCATTAGGCAAATTTTTTGCATTTTCTAACTTTCTAGGAAGTGTAATAAAATCATAAATAACAGCATATTCTTTTCCGGTTTGCTAGACGTAAAACTCTACCTCTACGCTGTACATATTCTCGCGGATTAGTGCTACTTGCTAAAATGTAAGCTGTGTGTATAGAAGGAATATTAACTCCTTCATCTAGGCACTTAATCGCAACAATAACATTAATATCTTTACTAATAAACTGTTCCTTAATCATAGCTCTTTCTTCTTGTGATTCAGTTGAGGTAAATTTAGCAACACTTAAGTTTAAGGAAGTTTTTATTTTTTTTCGGACATAATCAACTTGTTTAACTTCTTCTATATCTGTGTATTCTTCGTAGTTAATATCATCATTAATTGTAGTTGCTCCACAATAAATTAGAGTATTATTTAAGATACCATCATTTTGGTCTTTCTGCTTGGCTAATAATTTAATAACTATATCTAATTTTTCTTTTGAGCCTGCAACTACTTTTGCTCTTTTTAACAAAAGTTGCTTTCCAGTTTGATTTAAAGAAGTATTTCCATGTTTATCTTTAGTAAAACAAGAAGCTAATTTTTTAGTTAAATATGTGTATTCATCTAGTTCATCATCATTTAAGTATGTTAATACAGGATAATATTTGTATTCTGTTAGCATTTTATTATTTATAGCATCTTTTAAAGAATAGTGAATGGCATAATTTCCTCCAAAGTATTCTAATAACTCTGATGTACCATTTTCATCATTATATCTTTCAAAAGTAGCTGAAAGTGCAAGGCGGTATTTAAAAGTGTCATTTAGCTTTGATAAAATATAGCTAGCTCCTAAATTGTGAGCTTCATCGGCAATAAAAAGTATATCTTTATGTTTTAGTTTTTTTAGTTCTTCTTGTACATAATCTGAAGTATAAGTAGCATTTGTTGTAATAAAGCAAAAATAGTTAGATATTCCTAATTTATAATTTAAAACAGAATCTTTAAATCTTTGTTTCCAACGTTTGTTAGAAGAACTTCCATAACCTACAATTGGAGCAAAATTAAAGTTTTCTAAATCTTCTGCCCATTGTTCAACTAAATGTGTGTATGGACATATGATAATAATTCCTAGATGATAATTTAAGTCTTTTAATAATTGAATACTAGCACCTAAAGCAGTTAATGTTTTTCCTGTTCCTGTAGCCATATCAAAAATTCCATTATAATTATTATTTTTCCAACAGCTGATAGCTTCCTTTTGATAAGGCCTTAAAAAGTCATCTGGCATATTTGGCAATATTTCTCTTTTTTGCAGTTTTTCTTTTTTTTCAATTTCTTCTTCAGAAAGGACATTGTTTTTGTCATAGTGTTTTTTAAATAACTCTTCTTTAACTGCTTCAGGAAAGTCTTTTACTTGTAGTTTATCTGTTTGATTATTCCAAAGTTTTTCAAAATCAGAGTTTTTTTCTTCTACTCTATTAAATTCGTTTTTTAAACTAGAGTAGACATCAAGAGATTCGAAGTTATTAATATATGAGTTTGAAGATTCATTATATGAACCAGTAAAGGCAATTTTATTTCCTTTACTATCGACAATTACACCAATTTTTTCATGGTACATTCCAATGTTTTGTTCATAATCTAAAACAGCTATTTTAATATCAAGAATACCAGTTTCGATTAGGTTTATCATTAGGTTTAAACGTTCCTTATCTGTTTCAATAAGTGG
Source organism: uncultured Clostridium sp. (assembly GCA_947571975.1). Lineage (GTDB taxonomy): Bacteria > Bacillota > Clostridia > TANB77 > CAG-508 > CAG-269. The sequence continues at coordinate 6,762 of CANPAC010000038.1, forward strand.
TTCGTCTAATGATTTTAGTAATGCATTAGTAATAATTTTTTCTCTGTTTTCATATCCTTTTTTTATTGCTTCAATATCTTCTTCGCTAAGGATAGGAGAGACAACTAGTTGCATTTTTCCGTTGTTATTTTGTAATCCAGAGATTCCTTTTGATAATTTTACTAAAGCAGTAGAAGAAAAGAATCCAGCAGCTCTTTTATATAGAACAGCATTTTTTAGAGCTGGTACTAAAAAGTCATTTATTACATCATCATTACTAGTGCGATAATTATTTTTTAAAGTAATGTCTTCAAAACTCAAAACTTAAGCCCTCCTTTTATAAAGATTTTATAGCTTCAATTAAAGTATCAATATCTTCTTTTGTATTAAAATAATTCAAACTAATTCTTACAGTTCCATTATACTCTTTTGAACCAATAAAATCATGAATTAAAGGAGCACAATGATAACCAGTTCTAACAGCAATATCAAATTCTTCATCTAAAATGCTTCCAACCTCATCTGATTTATACCCAATTACATTAATAGATAGCAATCCAACGCATTTTTGAAAATCAGAAGGAGTGTAGATTACGACTTTTGGAAGTTCTTTTAATTTTGTATATAAATAATTAGTTAATTCTTCTTCTTTTTCGTGCACATTAGTTTTTGCAAGCCACTGTATGCTTTCATGTAATCCTAAAATTGCAATAATATTTTTGCTACCAGCTTCGTATTTAGCAGGAAGTTCGCTTGGCATATCTAAATTTAAACTATCAGAGCCTGTCCCACCAAATTGAGTGATTTTTAAAGGTGTATTTCCTAATTTTATAAAACCAGCTACACCAAAGCTTGCATATAGTGATTTATGACCAGCAAAAACGATAAAATCGGTATTTTCTTTTGTTATGCTTTTGTCTACACCAAAAGATTGAGAGGCGTCTAAAAGTGTAATAGCTTTATATTTTTTTGCTTCTTCAAATATTTTTTTAGTAGGTAATTTATAGCCAGTTACATTACTTTTTGAAGAACAGATAATACATTTTGGTTTTTTTATAGCAAATAAATTCCAAGCTTCTTCATTTATTTCCCAAGTATTTTTATCAAAAGGTAAAGTTATAATATTAATTTGGTATTTTTCCCTAAGATAGGCAAGAGGCCTCATAACGGAATTATGTTCAAAAGGTGAAACGTAAACATTATCACCATTTTCCCAATTAATTCCTAATAAAATTGTGTTTAAACTGCTAGTAGAAGATGGACTAAATATTACATTATCTTTATTAGTTTTTAATAAATCTGCTACAAATTGCCTTGTTTCATCAATTTTATGTGATAGTTCTCTTGCTTTTTTATAGCTTCCTCTTCCGACTGTTAAAAGCCATTTCTCTATTAGCTTTATCTAAAGCTTGATATACACATTCTGGTTTAGGGTAAGTAGTAGCAGCATTGTCTAGATAAATCATTTAAAATCTCCTTACATATATTTTTTATAATATGGCTAGTTCTGTGCCTGTCCCCAAACTAGCCACTGTAATCTTCTTACATATATTTTTTTATAATTTGTAGTAATATCATTATTTTTTCACTTTCAGAAATAGAATCTCCATATTCTTCAATTGAATCTTCGATATTATTTTTTAGAGTATTTCCTAATAAGCTTATTTCTGAGGTGGTAACATATTTTTCAATTGCTTCTGTTCCATCTGAAATTAAGATTTTTTCTTGACCTTCTAAATCAGAGGTTTCTATGTTTTTAATTTCTGTTAATATGTTGTCTAAGTTTTCGAAGAACTCATCATATGTGTCTTCTTGCCAATCTTCAATATATCTTCCTACAATTATATTTGATATATTTTCCATAATTTCTTTATCATTATAAGTATCAATATGACTTGTATATTCAAATAATTTTTTAGTTTCTAATCCTAGAATTGTGTTTTTTACTTGTGGTTCAATATTTTTATGCCATGTATTTAAAAGACTGTTTAAATTGCTATTAGAATTGTGTTCAAATCTTTCTTTAAAGTCATATACTAAGTTATTTGTATAATCATCTACATAATTGTCATAAATTTTCTTAAAAGAATATACTTCGTTTTGCAAGTGTTCATAATCATCTGTTCCGAAACTATCACCAATTTTTTGGAATAGAAATTCATTATTATTCATATCGGGTTTTAGCAAGTCATTTTTTACTGTTATAAATGATTCGTTAAATATGATAGAATTAGTAGAAGTAACATCTCTTGCAATTTTAGGTAGGGATAGAACCCATTTTTTCATTTCATTTGTAAGTAAATTAATGTTATTTCTATAATTTTCAGTTTCTTCTATTTTGAAGATTTTAAATAAACTAGAAACGAAATTAATTTTTTTAGATGTTCCTTTTTCTACATGAATAAAGTATTTAGAAGGTTCGTCTATTATTCTTGAGATGGTTTCTCCATTAATTTCTAATTCTTTATTTTGATAATATAAAACAACATTTTCGCCATATTCTTCAATACAGATTGCTAGTAAGACTGGCAATATTCCTTTTCTAATTCCATAAGGCTTTTCTTGTAGTCCGAGTACATAAATCTTCTAAACAAGCTTTATTTGTTACTTCTGCATTTGTAATAAAATCTTTTATTACATTTAGTACATTTCTAATGTCATCTGAATCTTTTTTGTCTACAATTGCCTTATAAATGGTAGCTTCTGGGCTTGTAGTGCTAGTTATAATAGATTTGTTTTTATTTAGGATAGCATTTATTACTATTTCTCTTGCTTTCTTTATAGGTGACGCGATTTTATTTTTGTTAATCATTTCATTATTAATGATTGGCGTATTAGGATATATACTTTCGCAGATATCAGAAACAAGTGTAGTTAATTTTTCATTTCTAATATTTTTATTTAAGTAACAGATTTCTTTTATATTTTTATTGTTTAATTTTTTTTCGATTTCATGTTGTACTAATTCTAATTCTTCTTTTTCAATTATATCAAGCTCTTTTTTTATCTCAACTTCAGGGTTTTCTATATTTTTTATGTATTGTATAGCTTCATATTCTTTTAAGGCTTGAAATAGGTCAGAAGAAAATGTATCTTCTGGAATTCTTAGAATTACTTTTTCGTCATTTATTTGTGCTATTTTTTGTGCAAACATTTTAGTATCTTTACTTTTCTTTATTAGATTTAAAACAATACCATCACTAAAGTTTTCTTCTTCTAATAATTTAAAAGAATTTAAGTTGTTTAATTCTTCTTCTGAAATAAATAGCATTTTGAAAAATCTAGTCATTTTAAATTTTAAGTTATATCTTCTTGGTATAACATAATCTAAATTTATCATTTTAGTTAATGTTTCTTTTTCGTTAATTTCAGAGAATTTTGTCTCTACTAATTTTTCTATTTTCTTTATAACATCACGGTTATAAACTGTAGAAAAATCATATGCTTGGTTTGTTTTTTTCTTTTTTATAATTCCTTTTTCTATAAGGTTTGAGAGTTTTTGATTAAATAAGTCTTTATCCATTGCTAAAGAAAGCATTAAAGTATTATCTTTAGGCATAAGTTCTTCAAAATTGTTTATCATGTACATAATAGCTAATGCTTTTATAATTCTTTGTTCATCTTCATCTGTTGTTTTACTAATGCTAGTTTCAGATTTAATCCAGATTTCTTTTATCCATTCGTCATTTTCTTTTTGTAAAAGGTTAGAAAAATAGTCGTAAATTTTATCTATATTAAATAATTCCTCATCTGTTTTAGAGTTAATAAAATTTTTAAAGCCGTTAGTATCATCATCTGTTAAGAATGTAAACAAAGTTCTTTCATTTTGAGCTATTTTTTCACTTAAATGAATGACACTATAAACTGTTACTGGGTTTAGAGGATAACAACCTTTATAGATGATATCTTTTGCTTTATCAATATTGATAAAATCAAAGTTTTCGCTTATTTGGCTATAAAAACCTTCTTTTTCTTTCATCTTATTTACTATAAATTTTGAAAAATCAGGTTTTTTAATAATAGTTTGAGAAACAATTTCATAATTTTGTTCCATACTACGATTAAATTGAATTTCTCTAAATCTTCCTTCTACAGTTTTAAAGGCATTTACTTTATCTTCTTTTAGGTTTTTGATATACTCATTAATAGTTTTGTGGGTAATGCAAGAAAATATAATTTGTTCTTTTTTTCCAGTTCTACTTGCTAATTCGGCAAAATCTTGAATTACTTTTAAGTCTTTCATCATATTTTCATTACCAACATATTCTAAGAATTTACTAAATTCATCAAATAAAATAAGAATTCCTTGGTAACCATGTTGTTCACAAAGTTTATAGTTAATATCTTTATAATATTTTATGATGTCTGTATTAATTAAAGGATTAAAATCAATTCCGTGCATAGATATTTGATAAGCGAATCTAAACAATTGATAAGCGTTTTCGTCATACATTTTTAGTCTGTTTTTTACATCTGATAAAGTGGTTCCTTCGCTTTTTAAGAAAGAATCTAATTTTCTAAGTACTTCTTGATATCCTTCGTTTTCCCATTTTTCTATAACTTGTAGAGCGCTATTGAAATATGTATCTACTACAATATCGTTAATGCTTTCTCTTTCTAAAGCTTCTGACATTGCTAGTAAAAAGGCTTGATTCATATTGTTGTAATTACTATTAATAATAATTGGCATGAATTTAAGTTTATTTGTTCTTATTTCAGTTAATTTTAAAAATAAAGATTCATTTACTTTTCTTATTTTTTGAAGTAAATCATTAATATATTTTTCATCTTCTTTACGATAATTGTTTAGTAAAGTAAGTAGAACAAGTAATAGATGTGATTTACCCTTACCATAAGGACCTACTAATGTAGTAGATTTGCTAAAGTTACCTAAAATACTATCAATGTAGTATTCTAACACCTCGCAACTATCATGAGTTGGTATATATTGAATAATTTTATTTATATTATCAATATCAAATTGTAAGTTGATAGAGTATTGAAAGTTTTCGTTAATTTTTATTATATCAGAATATTTCAACGTTATTGCTCCTCCTTAAAGTGTATTTTAAAGATTTCTTGCAAAGTATATCTTTTATTGATATATATCATATTTAAACCAGCTGTTCTGTTCAAAGTAATTAATCCAATGCGTTTAAAAAAGTCTAAATATTCGTTTAATAAGATTTTATCTAAGTTTAATAATTTGCTAACTGAATTATCTTCTCTAATAAGTTCTTCAATATTTATGCTATCACTTTTGTTAGCTTGTTTTAGTAATAGATAATACACAATATAAGGGTCTAAGTTACTCATAGAAGGCTTTTCTTTTTGATATGTATCTTTTTCTAATTTTTTAATTAGTTTTAAATCTACTAAAGGGCAAGTAAAGTTATCTTCTGGTGTTTCGTCTTTTTGTTCAGAAGAATAGGTCTTTAGTAAGGCTGAAAGTTCATCATTTAGAATTTTTTCATTATATTCTAAGTTACGGCTTTCTAAAATATATTCCATTCTTACTAATAAGTCACTTTTAGAAAATGTTTTCATATTACAATAGTTGAAAAATAAATTCCAAATAAGAGCTCTATCAGTACTTTGTGTGATTTGAATATGGACTAAATATAAAGTAAATAAATCTTCCATATAAGGGTCAAAGTCTTTTATAGCTTGTCCTAGCTCGGTTAATACATAACCATTTTTTTGTTTATCTTCTGTTATTAAATTAGAAACGATTAGCCAAAATTTTAGAGATTTTACCATGTTTGTTCCTATTCCAAAAATGTCAGTTAAATTTTTTTCAGAGAAGAGTTTTGGATTTTTGCTTATTTCAAAAATTCCTTTTGTTAGCCAACCTTCTCTGATAGTGAAACTTTCATGACCTTTTAATTTTACTTTATTATTCATTTTTATTAATATTCCTTTCATCTAAGGAATAAAGTTTCTATAGTATTTTTAAACTTTATTCTCCTATTTTAGTGTATTTGATAGAATTAAAGAGGCTTTTTCTAGTTGTTAAAATTTATTCTCCTATTTTAGTTCGTAATACTTTTTTCATAAAGCATCCGCCTGTAAAATGTTTAACACATTCTAGGCAACCAACACATTTATTTTCGTCTATTTTGTAAATAATATCTTTATTAGCACCAATATTTAAAATTTTTATAGCATTAAATTTGCAATTACTCTCACAAGCAAGACATCCTATACAAGTTTGAAATTTTGTTATTTGGTTTTTAATTAATGTTTCAGAAGTTTTCATATCTTTAAAAGGTCCAGTAAACTTCACAACAGATACTTTTAGGGTTCTTTGTCCCATTCTTCCAACTAATTTTAGTAGAGGTTCATTTGTTTTTTTATGTAGGACATAAACTTCATTTAGTCTTTTATTGCCAATTGTATAGTTAAGTATGCCAAATGGTTTAAATAATTCATATAAGTTTTCATCAATTTCTTTACTTAGTTCGAAATTTAAGGTGTTTTCTGTTAAGGCACAAGGTTTAAATTCAACTACTGCATTTTTACTAAAAGCCAATCCGTTTCCACCTTGCCTTGCTTTCCAACCACCATCTTCAACATATTCTACAGGGTCAGGTTTTCCAATAGATTTAGCAAAATCTATTAATATGTTTTTAAATTCATAATATTTATCTGGCATGTAAATTGAAGATAAGAATTCGGGCCAAGGACTATTGTTAGGACAGCACCAACAGCCAACTCTAGAAAATCCTTGCTTATATGCATTATTAAAGTCGATTCTATTAGACAATATATAAAGCCAGATATCAAATTCAAGCCAATCTATGATAGGTGAAACTGCTACTTGTTTAGCGATTTTAGAATCTGTACTTTCTCTATCATATTTACTTCTTGCAGTAGATTCATTTCTTCTAATTCCTTGAAATGTAAGAATGTTTTTCTTATCTTTAAAGGTGGCGTCTATTTTTCTAGTGATGGCACCTGTTTTAAAAATAGTGCAGCACCAGCGCATCATTCTACTAGGAGGGCCAATTACTTTGCACAGTTCATTAAAATCTTGTTCTTTATTTTTAGCGACTAACATAGGTGTATGTTTATGTTTTTCCTTGAATATTTTTAGGTAATCTGCTGTTGTAGGGTACTCTAATGTGGTATCTCCATAAATATGTATAATGTTTTCTCTTCCAAGAGCTTTCATTACAATGTCACTTGTAACGGTAGAATCCTTTCCACCACTGAAAGATATAAACATTTGGTCATCATTATATTTTTCTGCTTGTTTTCGAATGTAATTCATTGCTTCATTCATAATATAGTTTAGTCTAATGCTATTAGATTTTATAAATTTTTTGATATAGTCTTGTTCGTAAAAGTTTTGGCTATAAGTTTTATTTTTTTCTTTGTTTTTTTCTATTTTTGCTCTAATGTCTTCACTATTAAATTTGTTTAAGGTATCTTTTATAGAGAATTTTATTTTTTTTCCGTTTACAATGTAATGGTTTCCATTTGTGTTCCAAACAGAATCTTTGCAATATTTAAAAGGTTCGTTGTTAGTTACTATTTCTAATAAAAGTCTTTCTTCTGCAAATACTGGTCTAATGTCTGTTCCGATATATTTTCCTTCTTGATGGCATATTGAACATTTTTGGTCGTAGTTTGGAATGTTGCAGTTTTCACACCAATATATTTCTGATTTTTTTATTTCTGTTCTTTGCTTGCATATAGGGCAGGTGCTAGTTTCACATTCAGTTCCGTTACAGTTATTACATATATATTGAATCATTTATTTGTTCTCCGTTTTTTTATTTTTCTTCGTTATTATACATTATTTTACAAGTTTCAGCAATATTTTTTTGCAAAATTTTTCTGGTAACTTTTTCGATGTTTTTATTTTTGCTTCCATAAATTATTTTTTGCTTGTTTAGGAATATTTTTCTTGATTTTTTCATATACTGTTACAGATAAGTTTGTTTTATCATATGATTAAATATATTTATCTGCAAATTTTTAGAGTAACTTCTGGAAAATAAAAGGTTATTGCATTATTCAGATTT
>CANPAC010000039.1 GCA_947571975.1 uncultured Clostridium sp.
TAGATTCTTTTTCTCCATTTTCAATTACTCCATTTATTTTTTTATATTATATATTATATATTTATATTTCATATTTTGGTATTAATTTGCCTTACATGAATCTTACATTTTTGTAAGATATGAGAATAGCACTTGAACTCAAGTGCTATTCTCTGAAGTTATAAAAAATATAAAGATTATTTCTAATCTCTAATATATAAATCTATCAAATTACAAAATTGTCATTTATCTTTATTTTCTTGTACTACAACTACCTCCTTTACTTTCATAATAATCCTGCAAGGCATGTACTATTTCTGGAACAGATTTTAATGAATTAATCTCAATTTCTTTATATATTTCTTCATTTCCTTTTTTTTCGATTATTTCTCCATTATCCTTCATTTTTATATAAAAAGTTTCTACTTTCCCATCTAGTTCAGAGACTATTGTTGCTTCAGTTGCTAAATTATGAGACTTTGGGAAAATAGTAAAGTTTCCAATTATTGCCACAACTATGATTGTAATTATAAAAATTATTTTTCTATTTGACTTTTTCATAAATAATCCAAACATTAGAATTAGAAAAATTACATCTAAAATTGCTCCTAAAAGTTGTGTATGTGAATAATAAAACTTTAAACAATTATTAATTGTATCAAGCAACATTCCTGCAATTGGTAAAGCATATAAAATATTACTAAACTTAGTATTTTTATTCCAATAATAAAGAACATAAGCAACTATTCCACATATCATTGCTATCATAATCCAAAAAAATAAATGACTCCATTCTATTAGTCCATCCACTGTTATATTTGGAGTGAAAAACTTAATTATTCCCTGTAATAAATAGAAACTGCAACACATATTTGCTAAATATAGGAAAGTATTAAACATTGCATTTTTATTAGAACAACTCATATATATTATAAAAGTTGTTGTAAATATCCAAAATCCAAATGTTCCTGCAATAGAATTCCAACCTAATACATCATTATAGGGCAACAGATTTACTAACTCTGTTACTATACCAATAATTAAACCAAAAATAATTTCTTATTCATTTGTAACTTTAACTTTTTCATTATGGTATTTGTTGTATGTTTGTACCTCTTACTTTGCTGTTTTCATCAAAAGTTATTTGTAAGTCATAATATCTTGTTTGATATTCACCAACAAAAATTGACTTTTTTACTGTCATTCCTGCATTATATGTATAATGTTTAAATCCTCCCACCTCTGTTTTAAACTTTGGCTCTCCTAATAAATCAATAACTTCTTCTTCTGATAATCCTATAAGAGTTTTATTATCATTGATTTCATTTCTTTCTATATACAAATTATTAGGATACAGAATTTTATCAAGTACAAATGATTGCACGAAAATCAAGACACACAATAATGCAAAAATAGCAACTATACTTTTTCCTATTATCTTTAAAATTTTTTTCATAGAATCCCCTTTTACAAATTACTATAAATCTTTCAAACTACAAAATTGTAATTTGTTATTTAATTGGAATATAGATTTCAATAACAGAATCTTCTCTATTCCAATGAAATTTATAATCATATTTTTCAAAATAAACAAATTGTCTGTTTTCTACTAAAATATTATTTTTAGGTATTATTTCTTTATAAACATAATTGATAGTATCTTTTAGTTTATTCATATTACCAATATGTTCTACCTTTAAATATTTACTTTTCAAAATTGTCTTTTCTACAAAATCATTTGGTACAAAATTTTTTTTAGGAATAGATATATAGTAAAATATCTTATTTTCTATTTTTTCAATAAAAGCATATTTACACCAGTTACTTCCGAAATATAACTTATTATTTCTTAATTTACTATTAAATATTTTCCAATGATTTTGTGCTAATTTCACATTATTACTTAATGATTTTGATAACTCATACCTTATTCCTATTACACTAAATTCTTCTAATTCTATTATTTGATAATCCATCTATTTTTACCTTTTTAATTTGTGTGCTGTTATAATTGTGTAACTATATGAATTGATTGTTATTTTTATATTATCAATTTCACAATACCAATTTTTGCCCTGCTTATAGATATTACAATTTTTATCTAAAACTTTATTCTTACAATACTCAACAATATCATCCGTATCTAATTTAAGATTTTTCTTAATTCTATCAATACCCATTTCAGTAGTATGAACTTTATCTATATTATTAAGTAATATTTGCTTATCTTCCATAAATATCTCCTCTACAAATTACTCGTATAATGAATAAGCACCTGTAACTCCTAATGGTGTATTTACTGTAAAATGCTTAGTTGAGCGAAATCTCGATGGTAGCAATTGCTTAGGCGCGAATTTTCCTCCCCTTATAATTATTCTACATATATTTAATTAACTACATTTGCATTTATAGCATTATTATTAGTAGTAGTATTTGTCACATTTGTATTAGTATTTACAGTATTTATATTAGTATTTGAAGAATTGTTATTATTAGTATTAGCAGTACTTGAAGAATTACTATTAGTATTTGTCTTATTAGTAGTAGTACTATTTGTGCTAGTATTACTAATATTGTTAGTAGTTACTGAATTTGAAGTTTGATTTTTAGTTGTGTTTATAGTAGTATTTTTATTAGAATTATTATTTAGTAATACTTCTTGAGGGTCTTCAGCGTCAATATCTTGAGTAATACCTTGTATAATTTCTTGTACTTTATTTGTTTGAGTATTATTAGTATTTTCTTTTAATTCTGAACCAGAATGTTTATCACATAGGCTAGGAACTGTTAGCCATAAAAAATATTCGGTATAAGTATTTGTACATCCTGTAGTAGCTTTTTTTCCTGTCTCTGCACAAATTGTACAACTAGAAACACCATTAGGCTTTTCAAATTTTGCACTATTTAAACCAGCATGGACTCTTGACATGACATTAGCCCACAATAAACCTGCTGGATTTCTTTTATTATAATAAATAGATTCATTTATATCATAACCATACCAGGTAACAGCTGTATAATAAGGAGTAAATCCACAAAGCCATCTGTCATAATTATCGTCTGTTGTTCCAGTTTTAGCTGCAACATCAACACCAGAAATTTTACAATAAGTTGCTGTTCCTTTTGTACCATTTACTGGTTGAGTTAACATTTCTTTTACAATATATGCAACTTCTTTTGATACAACTCTTTTTTTCTTTTGTGCTGTTTTCAAAATTGTTTTTCCTTCACTATTGTCAATACTAGAATAAAAGGTTGGTTCTATATACTCACCATCATTAGCAATCATACTATAAGCTCCTGCCATTTCTAAAGGACTTATTCCTCTTTCTAATCCACCTAATGCTAATACTAATTTTTCATCTTTTTGGGTTAATGAGGTAATACCCATTTTTTCTAAGTATTTTTTAGATGTTTTAGGTTTTATTTTTTCCATAATTTCTACAAAAGGTATATTTTGAGATGACTCTAATGCTCTTCTTACTGTTACTTTTCCTAACGCAGGATTATAGTCAGTTGGATGATATCCATCTTCAAAATCTTTTTCTGTATCATCATAAATAGTAGAAGCTGTAATTATTTTTTTGTCTATAGCTGGTATTAATACAGACAAAGGCTTAATTGCTGAACCAGTTTGTCTAACACTTTGTGTCGCTCTATTTAGTGACCTTGCTTTTGTTTTTTTACCAAGTCCTCCTGTACAACCAACTACCTGCCCAGTTTTATGGTCTATCATAACCATAGCTGCTTGGGATGAATCATTTCCAATGTTAGATTTTAAACTGTATTTTGCTTTTTCAAATTCAGTTTCTATTTTATCTTGTACATCAGAATCTTGAGTACTATGTATTGTTAAGCCTGCCATATTGATATAGTTTGTAGCAAAAGTTTCAGAAATGTTATATTTTTTTGCTATTTCTTTTGTTATTTCTAATATTAAGGCATCTGTATGATAAGAATATATAGCATCTTCTGATTTTATTTCTCCTTTTCTAAATTTTAATCCATTATCTACTTTATTTATAGCTTCATTATATTGTTCTTCGTTAATATATTTTAGTTCTTGCATTTTTGAAAGAACAATTTTTGTTCTTTTTTCTATCTTTTCTTTGTTGTCTTTGTCTTCAAAAGGATTGTAAGAATTAGGAGAATGATTAATTCCTGCTAAAAAAGCACATTCTTCTAAGTTCAAATCTTTAGCCGATTTATTGAAATAATACTTAGCTCCTACTTCAACACCATACATGTTAGGTCCTACATAAATTATGTTTAAATAAGCTGATAATATTTCTTCTTTAGATAAACATGTTTCTAGTTGCCATGCTTTCCACCATTCTTTTACTTTTCTTGTAATGCTGTCAGTGGAGTCTCCTGTAAGATTTTTTACTAGCTGTTGTGTAATAGTACTTCCTCCATAAGATGATTTACCAAAATGAGTAATGTAAGAAACAATTGCTCCTCCTGTTCTTTTTACATCAATTCCACCGTGTGAATAGAAACGCTCATCTTCTATAGATATATAAGCATTTTTTAAATTTTCTGGTATACTAGATGCCGAAATTGGCTCTGTTTTTCTTTCACAACCTAGTTTTGCAATTTCTTTTTGGTCAATATCAACAACAATAGAATTTTGATTGGCTATCATTTCTTTTGCAAGTGTTTTCCATTGATGAGCTGATATTCCTAAAGAAATTCCTGTTATAAGAATGATAATTAGAAGAATTGATATAATTACTTTTTTTAATTTTCTCTTTTTAATTGGTTTCTTAGATTTTTTACCTCTTTTGGGATTTTTTCTTGTAGGTTCTTTATTTTCTTCTATTACTTTTTTATTTTTCTGGAATGCTTTTGGTACATATTCTTCCTCTTCTTTTCTACGAGACAATTTAATCACTTTCCTTTTTTATTTTGTACACATAGTATATCATAAATTGCATAAAATACAAATATGGAAGTTGAAAAAATAGAAACAAATTTAAAAAGAAATTTATTATTACATTCTTCTTATGTGAAGTTTTCTCCTAATAAAAGAGAAGAAAATCAGGTAATTCAAATTAATCCAGAAATTACTTTTCAAACAATTTTAGGCTTCGGAGGAGCTTTTACAGAAAGTTCATGTTATGTTTTAAATAGTTTAGATAAAAAAGTATCAGATAATATTTTAGACGATTATTTTTTAGAAGAAAACTTAAATTATCAATTTGGTAGAATTTCAATTGGAAGTTGTGATTTTTCTTTAGATAGTTATTCATATTGTTATAAAAATGATTTATCTGACTTTTCTATTAAACGTGATATGAAATATGTTATACCAGTTATTAAATCTGCTCAAAAACGAAATAAAAATCTTCAATTTGTTGCTTCACCTTGGTCACCTCCTAAATTTATGAAAAGTAATAATAGTTTAATTTTAGGCGGTAAATTATTAACTCAGTACAAGAGTTTGTGGGTTGAATATCTTGTTAAATATGTGCATTCTTATCATAAACAAGGTATTCCAATTTCTTATATGACAATTCAAAATGAACCAAACGCAAAACAAACATGGGAGTCTTGCTTATATTCTTCTTCTGAAGAAGCTGATTTACTAAAAAATTACCTCTTCCCTATTTTTAAGAAAAATCATTTGACTACTGATTTTTTGATATGGGACCACAATAAAGATATTATTTTAGAAAGGTCAATCGAAACTTTAGTTAATTACAATGCTTTGAGTTTTGCTAAACGGTATTGCTTTTCATTGGTATACTGGTAATCATTTTGAAAGTTTAGAAAGGCTGCATCACCTCTTTCCAAATGTTTTGTTATTTCATACTGAAGGATGTACAGGTTATTCTCACTTTAAAATACAAGATGAATTATTTAATGCTGAAATGTATGCTTATGAAATCATAGAAGATTTTAACAATGGTGTAAATGCATTTATTGATTGGAATTTAGTTTTAAATTATAGACGGTGGTCCTAATCATGTTAAAAATTACTGTAATAGTCTTATTATGATAGATAAAAAAGGAAAAAATTATATTAAAACACCTGCTTTCTACTATGTTTCACATTTAGCAAAATTTATAAAACCTGGTAGTAAAAGGATTCATTTTAATAAATTTTGTGAAAATATTTCTGTATCTGCCTTTAAAAATCCTGATAAAAGTGTTATGATAGTATTGTTAAATAAAACAGATAAAAATGTCGAATATAATTTATGCTATAAGCAATATTCATTTCATGATAACATTGATAGTCATGCGATTGTAAGTTTTATTATTAGAGATTAATAGCAAATTATTTTGCCATTTTTATAACAAATAACTATTTTGAAAGGATTGAAGTACTGTGATAAGCCGTGAAGATAATCCAGAGTTTCTAAATGCTTTTTTAGACTATTCTATTACCATCTTAAATAAATCACCAAATAGTATTAAAGAATATAACTATGATTTAGCTATGTTTTTAAGATTTATTAAATTGCATTTTCATATGACTGACGAAGTAGATTTAAAAGATATTAAAATACAAGACATAACAATCGATACGATAAAACGAATTACTTTAGATGATATACATGCTTTTATTTCGTATTTAACTCGCGAATATCATAGTAAGGCAACAACAAGAGCTAGAAAAGTTTCAACAATTCGTGTATTTTTTAAGTATTTAAGTAGAAAAGCTAAATTGATTGATGTTAATCCAGCACAAGATTTAGAAACTCCTAAATTAGATAAAAGATTACCTAAATATCTTTCATTAGAAGATAGTAAAAAATTGTTAGATGTTACATCTAATGAAGATAATAGAAATTGCGAAAGAGATTATGCTATTATTACTTTATTCTTAAATTGTGGTATGCGTCTTTCAGAATTAGTTGGTATTAATATTCAAGATATTGACTTTGAAGATTGCAAATTAAATGTAATTGGAAAAGGTAACAAAGAAAGAACTATTTATTTAAACAAAGCTTGTATGAAAGCAATTGATGATTATTTAAGAGTTCGCCCTAAACAAGGTGTGAAACATGATATTAAATATTCCGAAAAAGCCCTTTTTTTAAGTGAAAGAAAATCTAGAATTAGTAATCGAACTGTTGAAACTGTAGTTTCTAATCAATTAAAATGTGCAGGATTAGATACTAAAAAATATTCTGTTCATAAATTACGACATACAGCTGCAACTTTAATGTACCAATATGGACAGGTTGATATACGTGCTCTTCAAGAGCTATTAGGTCATGAGAGTATTTCTACTACTGAAATTTACACACATGTTAGTAATGACCAAGTTCGTAATGCTGTAGAAAGAAATCCTTTAGCTGATATTTAACTAAATGTGGCTTGATATATTAAATTTATGTGATAAAAATAATATTAATCAAGCCACTACTATTTCTTTTATTTATCAAATATTTTTTTATAATATGGTTGTATTGTTGGTAATAAGCTATCTAAATAAATAATATTATTATTCATATCTTCTACCTTTATATTTGGAAAAGTTTTAATCATTTTTTCATCATTCCAATGATTATCAATGAAATTTGAAAGCCATTTATTGTTTTGTATTTTATAATAAGCCTCTTCCCTTTTTTCTATATCCTTTAATTGTATATTATGCTTAATTGCCATTCTAGTAACAAAAATATCTTGAGCATAGCAAGTTACAATACAATCTAAAGCTAAAAATATAATTACGAAAACTGTTATTTTTTTTGCCAATTTAATAGATATTTTAGAAGCTGCACATTTTATTATCTTATCTAAAAATGGATTAAATTTTTTTACTAAAATAATTGTTAGAATCCCCCAAAATATAGAATAGAGTAAACAAACTCTTCCATTTACATTTAATACATAATTAGTATAATCCCACCATTTAGTTTGCAAAATAACTTCTACTAGAAAACTTATTAGATATTCTGTCATAGAACCAATTGCATATCCACCTAAAAATAATGTAAAGTTATTTTTATTAAAATAGCGGGAAAATACTAATATAATAACAGCTCCCACACCATAGATTCCGTAAAAATGGACCATATAGAAAGCTTTGTCTGCATTGCCATAATCCTGTTGTATAAATTCCAAATATTGTTTCTATAAGGTATCCAAAAAAGCTGTACACTATAAAATAGATAAATATTTTCCATATACTAGTTCCTAAAATTTGTATTTCTTTTTTTACCATGTACTCCTCCATCTATAGTAGTATTGGACTTATTTGCTCCCCCTCTAAAGCATATTCGATTGTTTTAATAAGATATTCAAAATCAAACACAATTGATCTTGGCTTAGTTATTGGATTATCTTGCTTAAAAGGTACAAAATAATAATTTCTTCGATTTAATAATCTTCCTAAATTTTCGGCATTGCCACTTAAACCATTATTAGTAGAAGGTGCAATGACTAACGGAAATCCATTTCTTAAATGTGATTTTGCAGCCATTGTAGCTGGTGTATCAATAATATCACATGCTAGTTTTGACATAGTATTTCCGTGAACAAGGTGCAATAATCATAATATCTGTCATTTTCTTTGGTCCAATTGGTTCAGCATCTTGGATTGTATGAATTATTTTTTTATTAGTTATGTTCTCAATTTGTTCTATAAAATCTTTTGCTTTTCCAAATTTAGTATCCATAGAATAACTATTATATGACATAACTGGTATCACTTCTGCCCCTTTATCAATTAGTTCTTTCATTTTAGGTATAGTTTTGCTAAAAGTACAAAATGAACCAGTTAGCACAAATCCTATTTTTTTATTTTTTACTTCCAAAACTTATCTTAGTCCTCCTTTCATATTACATTTATATATAATATGAAATTATGTAAATTTTGAAAGCTGTTTTATTTATTTTCATTAAAATATTTTTCAAATTCTTCTTTTGGTATTGGTTTTGAATAATAGTAACCTTGTATAATATCACATTTAATTTTTCTTACAAATTCCATTTGTTCCTTTGTTTCAACACCCTCTACAATCGTCTTTGTTCCTAGATGCTCAGCAATTAACATGATATAATTTATAATATTTTTTTCAGTCAATAAATCAGCCTTATCAACAAAAACTTTATCAATTTTAATAATATCAATTGGCATGCTTTGGAGCATACTAAGCGAAGAATATCCTGTTCCGAAATCATCAATTGACACAATAAATCCTTTTTCTTTAATTTTATTTAATACTTTTAATACATCAATGCTTTGGTCTATTGTAGCACTCTCTGTTATTTCTAAGTCAATACTACTTGTTTCAATTTCATATTTCTCACAAATTTTTACATATTCATCTATAAAATTTTCTGTTGCAAAATGTTCTTTAGAAACATTAATAGAAACTGTTGGCATATATTGATATTTATCTCTCCATTCTGCTAAATCTCTACAAACCTGATCAAAAATATATAAATCTAATTTTATAATAAATTTATTTTTTTCAAATAAAGGAATAAATTTACTTGGTGGAATAATCTCGCCATTTTTATACCATCTGATTAAAGCTTCTGCACCTGCCATTTTTTCATTAGATGTGAAGGTTTTTGGTTGGTATATTACTTTAAATTCTCTGTTTTCTAAAGCTTCTTCCATACAAGATTCGATTCTTTGTACCTCTAACATTTCATTTTCTAACTTTTCATCAAATAGATAATAATTAGCATGATATAGTCCTTTTATTTGAGCCCTTGCCATATATGCTTTATCTAAAAGTTTGTTAATATCTGTTTCGCTTGCAGCTATTTTATATGCACCAATTGCTAAGTTTATATGGATATCATTATTTTCTATTTTTAAATTAGAAAGTTCTTTAAAGATTTTGTCTAATAATTTATTAATATCATTTTTGTAATTAAAAATAGTAGCAAAAATATCATTAGAAATTCTACAAGTTATACTGTTTTCCGGCACAATACTAGCTAATTTTTGTCCTAGTGTTTTTAAAATTTTATTACAAAATTCATACCCATAAATGTTGTTTAATGCCTTAAATTTATTAATATCTAGTGTAATAATATATTTATTTTTTAGAGATGATTCTTGTAAATAAACTGCACCATTTTCTTTAAAGTAAACCTCATTGCCAAGTAATGTTACAGGGTCTACATAGGCAACTTTATATAGCTTACGATTCTTTTTTTGGTTAGAAATATCAATATATATTGTTATCCCACTTATTACTAAATTCACAAATAGGCAAAGTCCAACAGATATAAGAACTAATCTAATTAGTTCATCTCCAATAATATTATCTGCTGCGGCTGTTACTACATACCAATCATTGACATTGATTTTTTCATAATGAATAAAATAAGTATCTTTTCCTAATTTTACATCAAAAGTTCCAATTTGCCTGTTTTTTATAGCTTTAGCCATATCCTCTATTTTTTGAATTTCTTTTTCTTCTGTTGTATTATGTGTAATTAGCAAATGTTCATATAAATTTTCTTCATCTTCTTTAATATTTCCAAAAGAATCTATTAATACCTCACCATCACTATTAATTAAGTATGTTCCACCTTTTCCAAATAATCTTCTTAATAAAATATCTTTGTAATCAGAAGTATTAATAGTTGCCATTAATACCTTTTTTTCTCCATTTAGTACTAATGTCTTTGAATATATATTTACTTGATTATTTGATACAGTACTTGGTCTGTTTTCAGATAAATATACCTCATCTGATGGTTGATTAAAAAATTCTTCTACATTAGGATAATTAGTTACTTGATAGCCATCACTAGTAGTTCCATTTCCGCTTTTATCAAGCACAACAAGTCTTGTAAAATGATAATTTTCTAAGTCATCTTTATAACGGTCAAAAATTTGCTCTGGTGTTTTAAAAAAACCTTTATCAATTGATTCTACCATTATTGTTACAAAACTTTTTTGGTCTGTAATAGATAAATTTAATTGTGTCGCAGTTTGCTCACTTAATTCTGTTATATTTTGATAGATGTTTTGATAAACTAAATCCTTTACATATCCTACATAAAAGAAAGATAAAATTAGTATTGCAAAAAATACTACAAGTATCCATGCTATGTTTAACCTGTATGGTTTTTCTTGTATGTACTGATTCTGTTTTTTTATTTTCATACTTACTACTTCACCTCATATTTTTCTTTTACTATAATGTATAATAAATCGACTTTTTTTTCAAGTCTTTTTCAAAATTCTGTAAATAAATTATTCTAATCTACTAAAAATCTATTAAAATAATTTTTCATACATATTCTATTTCCATTATAAAATTAATATCTATTTAAAAGGTGATATTTTGAAAAAAACAAAAATTTTCTTTATAAATGGAATAATACTAACAATAACATCCCTAATTATGAAAAGTATAGGAATGTTGTTTAATTTATATATTTCTAACAAAATAGGCTCTGAAGCAGTAGGTGTTTTTAGTCTTGTTATGTCAGTTTATCTATTTGCTGTTACATTATCTACCTCTGGATTAAGTCTTGCATGCACTAAAATTGTTTCTGAACAATTTGCACAAAAAAACTTTTTAGATGGCTTAAAAGCAGTTAAAAGTTGCCTTATCTTTGCTTGTTTATTAAGTCTAGGAACTAGTTTACTTGTTTTATTATTTTCTAAGACTATTTCTGAAGTTTTTCTAAAATCTATGATATCTACTACTCCTCTTTACTTAATTTCTATTGGTTTACCATTTATAGGCGTTTCTAGTGTTTTAAATGGATATTTTTCAGCTGTTCGAAAAGGATATAAAAGTGCTTTTTCTCAAGTATTTGAACTTTTTATAAAAATCATTGTTAGTAGCTTACTACTTAATTTTTATAATGACAAAAGCATCGAAACAATTTGCATTTGTTTAATTCTAGCAGATGTTATTTCTGAAGTTTGCTCTTGTGCTTTTTTATTTATTTTATACCAGAAAGATAAACTTTCTTTTTGTAATCAAGTTGTTCATAATATTACTTTTAAAAAGAAAATCTTACAAATTACACTTCCTGTTTCTATTACATCTTATATTCGTTCTGGATTATCAACATTGAAGCAATTCTTAATTCCAAGTCGTTTAGTATTATTTGGTTTACCTTATAGCATAGCTTTATCAGAATATGGAAAAATTAATGGAATGACAATGGCTATTTTACTATTTCCTAATGTATTTATTGCTTCTTTTAGTAATTTACTTATTCCAGAATTCTCTAGTTTAATGGCTAAACAATATAAAAAGAGAATATTAGATGTATGTCAAAAAGTTTTTTTGACTACTTCTTTATTCTCTATTGCTATTTCTCTTATCTTCTTTTTATTTGCTAATGAAATTAGCTTTATGGTATTTCATAATTTAGAATGTGGAAAATACATTAAAATTCTTTCTCCTCTTATTTTGTTTATGTATCCAGATAACATTATAGATAGTATGTTAAAAGGATTAAATAAACAATTTCAAGTTATGATTTGCAACATTCTAGATTTAATCATAATGATTAGCGTTTTATATTTTTTGCTTCCATCTTTAGGTTTAGTAGGTTACCTTTTAGCTATAATGATTAGTGAGATATTTAATTTCTGTGTTAGCTTTTTCTTGCTTAGTCGTGCAACTAGTTTTAAAATGCCAAATTTATTACGTGGATGCTATTTATTTTTTGCTTTTTTAGGCATTATATTTCTATATTTTTAAAAAACGTTTATTTACTTCATTCCAATTAACAATATACCAAAATGCTGAAATATAATCTGGTCTTTTAGTTTTATATTGAAGATAATAAGAGTGTTCCCACATATCTAAAACTAAAAGTGGTTCACATCCCCATAAAGTAAGGTTCTGATGTTTTTCACATTGTAAAATTTCTAGCTTATTCCATTTTCGTATCCACACTAATAAACACCATCCGCGAGGCTTCTACCATTTTACTAGCCTCATTAAATTGATTTTTAAATGAATCAAAACTTCCAAAGTCTTTTATTATTTGCTCTAACAATTTTAAATTAGGTTCTGTTGGAATAGCTGGTCCTAAATTTGTAAAAAACAACTCATGTAAAATAGCTCCTGAACCAAAAAAACTCAAATTTTTTTCATAACATTTTATATTTGTAAAATCATTATTTTTTCTTGCTTCATTTAGTTTTTCTTCTGTTTGATTAGTATTATCTACATATCCTTTATATAGAACATTGTAATGTAAATCCAAAGTTTCCTTAGAATAATAAGGTTCTAAGGCATTTAAAGGATATGATAAATCTATCATTTTTAACATAATGAACCTCCTCTTGTTAAATATATCCTATTTAACAAAAAATATAACTTTTGTTACAAAAATGTAATATTTCTTGTGACTTTTTTTATGTTATAATAGATTTATAATACAAAAGATTTTGGAGGATACTATGTTTTTTTATCATTTCGATATGTTAGATAATTTTATAAAAAAAGATTTAATTAATAATTTAACGACAGAAAAAGAGTCTCTTCAAGAAATCATTAACTTATATAGTAATAAAAAAATGAATCTATTATCAATTTCTAGCAATATGATAAGCATTCCTGATTCACTTGATAAAAATAAATTAAAGCTTTTTTATGACACAGTTTCAATGTTAAAAGAATCTCTTGAAAAAGTTACAAAACTACAAGAATTAGCCACTAAACTAGATGAATATATAATTTCTACTATTTCACTTTATGACCAAAATCTTGAAAATAATTTAGAAGAAATCAAGGCTAATTTAGTAGAATATAATAAACAACGTGATGATTTATCTAAAAAAATTTTAGAATTTGAAACTATAAATACTACTATTTTAAATGCAATGATTAAATTATCTTTAATTACAACTCCTTCAAAATCAAAAAAACAAGATTTAACACTTTCTATTTCAAAGCAAAAAGATACACTAAAAAAAGATATTGAACTAGAACCATGCGATAATAATGTTTTAATTATTTCTGAAAAAGAACAAAAAGCATATTTACCATTCTTTTATTCTGAAGTAAAAGAAATTTATAAAAACAATATTAATAAATACCATACACTACAAAATGTTATAGATGATTTATATGTTATTCCACTTAATAGATTTAAAAATTCTGCACTTGCTAGATTTAAAGAGAGCTTTCACTTAATTCGTGATAAAGAAAATGCTTCTATATCAAAAGCTTTAGATTTAGGACTAGAATTAATGTTTAAATATGAATTAAATCCTATTATAATAGCTGCATGTAGAAACTTAGATGAATTAGATATATATTTAGATTGTTTAGAAGAACAAGATGTATATGATTTTCCTTGTTTTAAAATAAAATTTGAAGTTATGCCACAATTAGTCAAAAAACCTAAAAATGCCTTTTAGCACATACAACTCTTGATTTTATGTTAATGGCTAAATTGGGACAGGCACAACTTGACCATTAATATAAAGGATATTATCTCTACAACTCTTGATTTGTAAGGCTGATTATTAAAAATAGCAAAAGGCATTTATA
>CANPAC010000040.1 GCA_947571975.1 uncultured Clostridium sp.
TTTGTAGCTAATTTATTAAAGGACTGTCCCCTAATCCCTAAAACAGGGATTTTAAGGAACGTCCCTCAATCCCTCTTCGACAAATCAAGAGTTATAGCTAGTTAAAACAATAATGGCTAAAGTGTGCCTGTCCCAACTTAGCCATCCTTAAAATAAATCTTCTAGTTTGTATTCTTTTTCTAGTTTCTCATTAAAATACAATTTGGTCATTAATTTAAGTTCCTCTAAGGATTCATCTTTCAAATTGAAAGAATACAATTTCTTAGGAGGCGCAGTTACCGTATATTTAATAGCATTCAGTGTACTTTGGCTGATTTCTATCGTACTAGTATCTTGTTTTCCACAAATTTTGCACTTTAGACCATTATCTTTAATACTAAAATAATTTAGGTTTTCTTTATCTTTACAATTTGTACATTCCATCACTTGTGGTGTAAAACCTAAAATGCACAATAAACGCAATTTAAACACACCTAATACCATGTCTAAATTTTTATCAGTCTCCTTCTTCTCTGCTATAGTATAAAGTGTATTTAATAATAATTGTAAAATTTTATAACAATTTTGATTCTCATGTGTTACATCTTGAACAATCTTATTAATATGTACTGCATATTTTAATTTATCTAAATCAGTCCTTAAATTGTAAAACACTTCTATAGGTTCTACTGAATTGATATGATATGTTTGTGATCCCTTAAACATCAGATATTCTCCAAAGCAAAATATTTGTGTTCCAGCCAAAAGAGCACTTTTAGGTCTTCGTGCTCCTTTAGCTACACACGAGATTTTTCCGCAGATTTGGAGTTAATACTGTTAACATTTTATCAAAATCTCCTAAATTGCTTTCTGCTAATACAATTCCATTTATTTTTACATTTGCCATTTCTATTATCCTCTTTTTATTTTGTTTCTTAGTTTTATTTTATTTTTTCATCAAAAGGAGTGTACTACCTAAAGGTAGGTTACTTGTTTTCATTTTGTTGCATGTCATAGCTAATGCCATTTCCTAATTCTTGTTTTATTGATTGTCCATCAATTCCTTTTTCAATATTTTCTATTTGTTTCATTTCCATAAAAGCATTAATATCTCCAGTATTTTTAAAGGTTTCCCATGCTATTTTTTTAATCATAAGCTTCACTTCCTCTATTTATTTAAAGTTTTACCTTTAATTTTATCATTTGCAATTTTTATCCTTTTTATACTTAATAAAGAAAAGATTTATATAGCCTTTTATTTTAATTTAAATTTATTTACAATAGTGTCATTTGATTGCCAGTCTTCTTTTACTTTTACCCAAGTTTTTAAATTAACTTTTACACCAAAATTTTCTTCCATATCAATCCTAGCTGCTTTTCCTATTCGTTTTAACATTTCTCCATTTTTACCTATAATAATTCCTTTATGTGCATCTCTTAAACAATAAATTGTAGCTTCAATATCATATATTTCTTCTTTTTGCTTATTTTTTCTTGTCTTCATTTTTTCTACTTCTATATAAATCCCATGTGGTACTTCATCTTGTAATAATTTTAAAGCTTTTTCTCTAATTGTTTCTTCTGCTAGTTGTCTTAATGTTTGATCTGTATATTCTTCTATATCATAATATGCTGGCCCTGTTTTTAAGTTCTTTTCAATTTCATCTAAAATAATATTTTTATATTTTACATTTGTTGCCGAAATAGGAATAACAGCTTCAAATTTATATTCTTTACTATATATATCAATTAAATTTAAAAGTGTTTCTCTTTTTACTAAATCAATTTTATTTATAATTAAAATGGTTTTTCTTTTTGCTTCTTTTATTTTTTCTAAAATAATGCTATCTCCCCTGCCTATGTTAGTGCTAGTTGCTTCAATTAAAAATAAAATTACATCACTGTCTGGAATACTAGAAAAAGATGTTTCTACCATTGTTTCGTTTAATTTTGTTTTTGGTTTATGAATTCCTGGTGTATCTGTAAAAATTATTTGACTATTTTTTCTATTTACAATTCCTTTAATTGCTGTTCTTGTAGTTTGTACTTTATTTGCTATAGCTGCTACCTTTTCTCCTACTAGTAAATTTAATAAAGTTGATTTTCCTACATTAGTTCTTCCAATTAATGTTACAAAACCTGATTTAAATTCTTCTTTTTCTGTCTCCATTTTTAGTATCATTCCTTTCTTAAGTCTAATTTCATTTTCTATTATACACTATTTTTTTGCTAAATTTGTAGAATTTGAAAACTTTTTCATTTTATTTTTATTTACAATACTAAGACTCATGTAAATTGTAAATCTTATTTCAAAAAACATCAAGCATATGCTTGACGTTTTTTAAAGTTAAGTAAGTTTGTAATTTCATTTTCTGTATTTTTAGCTTTCTTTGTTTTCCTTGCTCTTTCCTGCTCTAATTCACGTTTTTGTTTTTCTGCCATAGATTGACAAATTGCTTTTTGATATGTAAAATGTGTGTCTTGTGCAATTTTACTCCAATTGTATTGATTCCTTACTTTATTTTTAGCTTTTTTTGTTATCTCACTACAAAGTTTATGGTCATATAGTAATTCTAAAATAGAATCTGCTAATGAATTTGCATTTCCGCAATATGCTTTCATACCATTAACTCTATGTTCTACAATTTCATTTAATCCACCTATATCTGATACAACAACTGGATTTTCTGATAGCATTGCTTCTAAGGCTACTATTCCGAATGGTTCATACGTACTTGGGAATACTGATATGTCTGCTGCTTTATACATTTTTTGTACATCTTTTCCTCCTACATATCCTGCAAAATACACTTTATTTGCTATTCCCATGTTGTTTGCTTGCTGTTTTAATTCATCAATCATTCCGCCTCTTCCACATATTACAAGTTTGCTATCTCTATATCCTTCTAAAATCTTTGGCATAGCTGAAATTAAATGTTGTACTCCTTTTTCATATACTAGTCTTCCCATAAATAATATTATTTTTTCATTATCCATTGCAAATCTTCTTCTAAAATCATAATCTCTTTCTATGTCATTAAATAGATTCATATTTACTCCATTTGGTACTACATTAATTTTTTCATATGGTAGACCAAATAGTCTTTGTAATTCATTTTTCATATAATTGCTGTTTACTATTACTTCTGCTGATTCATAAGTTAACATCCATTCTGTATCATTGATGTATCTTTGTTGTTCATCATGAATTCCACTATTTCTGCCTGCTTCTGTTGCATGAATTGTAGATACAATAGGGATATTGTAAGAGTTTTTTAGTGTTTTTGCACTGTATGCTACTAACCAATCATGTGCATGAATAACATCAAATTCACCTTCTTTTGCTATGATTTCATTAGCTTTTGCTAACATATTAAAATTCATTTGCATAACCCAGTCAATAAAATTGTTAGGATTTATCATGTAATTATCTACTCTATATACTTTTACTCCTTTATCATCTTCAAAGTATGGTGCTTCACCATCTCTATATGTTATTACAGTTACATCATGCCCATCTTTTAGCAATGTTTTTGATAAGTCATATACTACTCTTGATATTCCTCCTACTATTCTTGGTGGATATTCCCAAGTTAACATCAATATTTTCATAGATGTACTTCCCTTCCTTCTCTATTTTCTTTTGTTGTTCTTTGTTTTTTGACATTTTTCTTCATTCTTTTCTATTGTATACAAGTTTTTAAAAAAAGTAAACTGTTTTCTAAAATTTTTTATAAAAAAATGTTAATGGCTAAATTGGGACAGGCACACTTTAGCCATTAATGGTCAAGTTGTACCTGTCCCAATTTAGCCATAGCAACTTAGCCATAACAAAAAAATAGGATTTAAGGAAAATCCTTAAATCTCTATTATTTATCTATTTTGATTATTTGATGAAGCTTTCATTGCGTTTGCATTAGCATCCATCCATTCTTCTGCATCAATTCTTTGGTCATTTGCTATAATATAATAATGTTTTTGTCCTCCACTAATTGTCATATAAATATCATCTGCAATTGTAGCAAATAATTCTGAACCATTTGAGTTTATTAATGTATATTTTTTATCTTTACATGCTACTAATACATCATAATTTGGAATTACTAATAAATTTATCGCATCTTTATTATTAGAAGCTATATAACCAAAACTATCATATTTATATTCTGCTACTTGGTTTCCACTTTTATCATACAATCCCCAATACTTGTCTTTTTTTACAGGTATTAAATTATTAGCTAATATATATTTGTTTTTTATATTATTTTGTGAAAATTTAGAGATATCTAATCCTATTTCGTCATTTTCAATATATATTTTTATATTACCTCTTACATCAATAACACCATATTTGTTATCCATTTCAACTACATACAAATCAGTATCACTACCCATAGCTTCTATGCTATCATACATAATCTGTACTTTTGTTTCTTTATTAGCTGATATAATTCCAACTTTATTATTATCTTCTACTAAAAAGTCTCCTGTATTATATAGATATGTGATTTTGTCATATTTAGCTTCTAAAATAGTGCTTCCATCAACGCCTATTACTCCATATTTATTTTTGTCTTTTAATACAATTAATTGGTTCTTAAAAATTGCTTTTTGATTTACAAAATCGCTATCTATCTCTGTATATCCATAATCTAAAACTTTGCTGTTATAAAAATTATATAAATAAGGTAATGTATATATTGTAATTCTATTTTTATCTTTTTCATAATTAAAACTAATATTAAATGCTTTTTCTAGTCCTTCTGTTGATATGTATAATCTACCTTCTATTGCCTTTACGGGATTTTTTATTTCCACATATTCGTAGTCATTATTTTTTTGTGTTAAATCCAATTTATATATTTTATTTTTGCTTAATTCAAAGTTAGCTATTTCATTTTCTTTTTGTATATAACATTTATTTGGTTGTTCTGATTTTTCGCTATATTCCCCATTAAAACTTTCATAACCTAAATATGGTGCAATTTCTTTAATTGGTGCATAAATTGTTCCATCTTCTTCAAATACTAATAAATCTTTTATTTTTTCATTAGTTTGTCCATCTAATGTTAATCTCATAACTGTGCTTTGGATATACATTAAATAACAAACAATTGCTATAATAACAATTACAACGAAAATAATAGCTCCTAATATAATTTTAGTTGTTTTTCTTCTTTTTTTCTCTTCTTTGTTTTGAAAGCTCTCTTCAATTAAATTCATGTATATACCCCCATTTATTTGATATATCCATATTTTCGATAAAATTCTTCTCGAAAATTCCTAAGATTATCATTCTCTATTTCTATTTTAACCTTTTCCATTAAATTAGTCAAGAATCTTAAGTTATGAATTGATAATAATCTGTCTCCTAAAATTTCATTAGTTTTTACTAGGTGTCTTAGGTAGGCTCTTGTATAATTCTTACAAGTATAGCAGTCACACTCTTCGTCTAATGGTCCCCAGTCTCTTTCATATGTAGCATTTCTTACAACAACCTTCCCTTGTGAGGTCATAGCTGTTCCATTTCTTGCAATTCTAGTTGGTAAAACACAATCACACATATCAATTCCTGCTATTGCTGCTTCTATTAAATAGTCTGGTGTACCTACTCCCATTAAATATCTAGGTTTATCTTTTGGCATCAATGGTGTTGTATATCTTAAAATATCTAAAAATTCTTCTTTAGGCTCTCCTACACTAATTCCTCCAATTGCATATCCTGGTAAATCTAAAGAAATTAAATCTTCTACACTTTTTTGTCTTAAATCTTTGAAAAATCCTCCTTGTATTATTCCAAACAGTGCTTGTTTTTCCACTGTTTTATGTGCTTCTTTGCACCTCATAGCCCATCTAGTAGTCCTTTCCATTGATTGCTTAGTATATTCATAACTTGCTCCATGTTCTACACATTCATCAAAAGCCATCATAATGTCACTACCTAAATCCTCTTCAATTTCCATAACTTTTTCTGGTGAAAAGAAATGTTTACTTCCATCTAAATGGGATTTAAATTCAACACCTTCTTCTGATATAGTTCTTAAATCTCCTAAACTAAATACCTGAAAGCCTCCACTATCTGTTAAAATTGGTCTATCCCAATTCATAAATTGATGCAAACCTCCTGCTTCTCTTACTATCTTACTTCCTGGTCTTAAATATAAATGATATGTGTTTGATAAAATAATTTCTGCTTTTATTTCTTCTTTTAATTCTTCTGGTGTAACAGATTTCACAGTAGCTAAAGTACCAACTGGCATAAATACTGGTGTTTGAATATCTCCATGTGGCGTATGTATTATTCCTCTTCTTGCTCCTGTTTGTTTACATTCGTGCAATAATTCATATGTTACAGCTTGTTTCATTCTATCTTTCCTCCTTCATGGTCAAGTTGGGACAGGCACAACTTGACCATTAATGGCTATGTTGTACCTGTCCCAATTTAACCATTAATAAACATAGCATCTCCAAAGCTAAAAAAGCGATATCTTTCTTTTACTGCTTCTTCATATGCGTTCATAATATAATCTTTACCTGCTAATGCTGATACTAGCATTAACAAGGTTGATTGTGGTAAATGAAAATTAGTAATTAATCCGTCTAATATTTTAAATTTATATCCTGGATATATAAATATTTGTGTGTCTCCTTCTGCTATCTCTACTCTTCCTTTTTCATTAGCTATTGTTTCTAGCACTCTACAAGAGGTTGTTCCTACTGCTATGACTCTTTTTCCATTTTCTTTTGCTTGGTTGATTTTGTCTACGTCTTCTTTTTTTATATAGTAATGTTCTGAATGCATTTGATGAGCTTCTACAGTTTCTTCTTTTACTGGCCTAAAGGTTCCAATTCCTACGTGTAGGGTTACATTAGCAATTATTATTCCTTTTTCTTGTAATTTTTCTAATAGTTCTTTAGTAAAGTGCAATCCTGCTGTAGGTGCTGCTGCTGACCCATTATATTTTGCATATACAGTTTGGTATCTATCTTTTTGTTTTAATTCTTCATGAATATATGGAGGTAGTGGCATAAGTCCTATTTTATCTAGGATTTCATTAAATATTCCTTGATATTGAAATTCTACTTTTCTAGTTCCTCCTGGCATTACTTCTAGTATTTGTGCTTTTAATAATCCATCTCCAAATATTACTTTTGTTCCTACATGTAACTTATTTCCCGGTCTTACGATACATTCCCAGTAATCTGCTTCTATATTTTTTAGCAACAAGAATTCAACATTTGCTCCTGTTTCTTTTTTTCCATAAAGTCTTGCTGGAATTACTTTAGTATTATTTCTAACTAGTACATCACCTGGTTGTAAATAATCTATAATATCTTTAAATACTTTATGTTCTATGGTTTTATTTTGTTTATCTAATATCATTAATCTTGATTCGTCTCTTTTTTCTATTGGTGTTTGTGCTATTAGTTCTTCTGGTAGTTCATAATTAAATTCTGATACTTTCACTGCATTTCCCATCTTTCTTATATTATTATTTTAATAATTATTTTGTTTAAATTTATTAGTTAAGTTATTAATTAATTCTTTTATTTCTTCTATAATGTTTTCTGGTTCTTTAAAAACTTTGTCTATTTTATAAGAATATTCAAAGTTACTACTTTTAGCTGGTTTTAAGGTATAAATTTCTTGTGGTAATCCTATTTTGGTATTTGTTAAATTAATATTTTTATTCATATAATCTGTATACCACCTTTTTTGGCCTATTAGCAGTTCATTTTCATATCCATATTTTTGATAATCATGTAGTTCTGGTCTTTCATATCCATATTCTTTTGCGTTTCTTTCTAAAGAATGTAAAAATTCATGCAAAAATACTTCTTCTGGAAATGTATTAATTCTTTTGTTATATTTATAAATATAGCTTTTTGAATCATTTGGCAATCTTATATTAGAAAATCCAATTCCATAATAATCCATAGATCCTAAACCTATCCAATCATTTACTTCTATATCGTTTTCGTGTTTTTCATCTCCGCAATCTTACAATTACAAAAATATGGTCATAGTTATTTGTTTCAATAGTGTGTTTTATTTGATTTTCTACATCTTCTGCTGCTACAAAATATCCAAATTCGTTATCATAGGATAAGCTTGATAATGGTGTATCAATTTGATAAATGTCGCAATCTGCTGTCATTTTTCCATTTGATAAATTTTCACAAGATGTTTCGAATAAGTTTATAGTATTTGTAATATCTCTTACATCATTTCCGTGTTACTTCTAGCTTTACTTGTTTTTGATTGATTGTTACATCTGTTGTTCTAAATATAAAACATGCAAATTTCCAATTATTGTTTTGTTCAACTGTCCCTTCTTCTATAGAAATATCAGAAAACCATGCTTCTCCTTTTGCTTCTCCTAGATATCCTCCTAATCTAAAGCCAATGTTCATTTCTTCTCTATCTTTGCTATTAAATATTAATTCTATTTTTTGCCAATCTTGTGTTCCATTTATAGCAACTGACCTTTCTGTTGTTTCTTCTATAGATATTTGTGCTCCTACTCCAGATGTTTCTTCTTTTGCTTGTACATTATTTGTTTTTACCATACATGTTACTTTGTATGGCTGATTTTTCTTTACTTCTACTTTTTTATAAAACATAGCGTCATTATATTCTGGATTTTCTATTTTGTAACTTCTTTTATTATTGTATTTTGTTTCTTTGTCTCTTGTAAATTGAGAGGTGTATAAGTTTGTTTCGCTTCTTATAAAATCATTAAAGTTATTGGTTTGATAAAATTGATATGCAAAGTATAACATGATTAATAAGATTGCTAGTGATATGAAATAACTAATTTTATGCTTTTTTCTATTTTGATTTCGTTCCATTTTCTTTTCCTCCAGCATTATTATATATGATTTTTTTTAAGTTGGCAAGATATTTGATTTTTTATGTTAAATATGCTATACTTTTAGTTATAGCTAAATTGCTATGTAACTCGTAGTCCTCGCTTTTTTAGGAGGGAAATTTTTCTTTTTATTTTTAAGGAGGATTTTACTATGAAACGGTCACTTTTTGTTAATGTTTTTATTTTGTTTGCTTTAGCTATAGGATTCGGACCTTCTCTATCTGTATACATGACTTTTTCGTCTCCTTTTTATTTAGTTACTGCAACCATTCAGTTCATTGCTTTGATACAGCAACTACACTGTATGAAATACGAAGCAGAACGCAAAAAATTTTTTTAGTACTAGTTTCACCCTAAAGGGATTCCTGTTTAACAGGAATCCCTTTAGGGGTTAGTCCTAACTTTGTATTTCTATCTTATTCATTTTCATTTAAAATTAACATCAGTTAAGTTTGACATTTTATGTAAAATGTTGTATAATTTAACTAGATTTGCAATACGCAAATAGCAACTTAACAATCCTCTCGCTTCCATAGGAGAGTAAACTTTTTTATTAGAAGGAGGATTTTATATGAAACGTCCATCATCATTCACAGCCGGTCTGGGTTTTGCTTTTAATGTTTCTGTTATAACTGCTATTATACTTAATTATCCTAATTTAATAGCACATGATCATTCTTCAATTTGGCTATTAATTATAGTTTACCTCTTCATTGGCAACATATTACTATTATACTGGTGCTTTTCTACCCTTCTAGCAATAGCAGGGCACCTGGAAAAAGAGGAAGAAGAAAAGCTAAAACTTCGAGAAGAAATGGAAAAGAGCATTCGGAAAGAGCTAGAAGAAGAATTCCGGAAAAAAACGGAATAAAAAAATTAAACGTTTCACCAAAAGAGGGTATCCTATTTAGTAGGAAACCCTCTTTTTGGTTCTCAAATTATGCTTCTTTAAAATCCAACATACTCAAATTAATTCTTTCTTGGTCATCAATACTAATAACTTTAACTGTAACCATATCTCCAACATGAAGTACATCTTCAATTTTTTTAATTCTTTCCTTTGATATTTTAGAAATATGTAATAGACCTTCTTTTCCGCCACATCCTAAATCAACAAAAGCTCCAAAGTTCATTAAACGGGTAACTTCTCCATAATAAATTCCGCCAACTTCTACTTCTCTTACAATATCTTCTACCATCTCTAAAGCTTGTATTGCTTTTTCATTATCATTTGAATAAATGAATACTTGTCCATCTTCTTCAATATCAATTTTTACACCAGTTTCTTCAATTATTTTGTTAATCATTTTTCCACCTGGCCCGATAACATCTTTGATTTTATCTACTTTGATTTGTGTACTTACAATTCTTGGTGCATATTTAGAAATTTCTTTTCTTGGCTCACTTATTACAGGTGCCATAATATCATCTAAAATGTATTGTCTTGCTTTTCTTGTTCTTTCAAATGCTTCTTTGATAATATCATAAGTTAAACCATCACATTTTATATCAACTTGAATTGCTGTAATTCCTTCTGATGTTCCTCCTACTTTAAAGTCCATATCTCCGAAAAAATCCTCTAATCCTTGTATATCGACTAACATAACATAATCATCATCATTATCTGGATTTGTAACTAATCCTGTTGAAATACCTGCAACAGGTCTTTTAATTGGTACACCTGCATCCATTAGTGATAATGTGCTTCCACAAATACTTGCTTGTGATGTTGAACCATTTGAAGATAATACTTCTGATACTACTCTTATCGCATATGGAAATTCTTCTTTTGATGGTAGAACTGGTACTAATGCTTTTTCCGCTAATGCTCCATGTCCTACTTCTCTTCTTCCTGGTCCTCTACTAGGTCTAGCTTCTCCTACTGAATAACTTGGAAAGTTATAATGATGCATATATCTTTTTGATTCTTCTGTATCAATTCCGTCTAATACTTGTTCTTCACTTATCATTCCTAATGTTGCAATTGACATTACTTGGGTTTGTCCTCTTGTAAACAATGCGCTTCCGTGTGTTCGTGGAAGTAATCCTACTTCACATGATAATGGTCTTATTTCGTCTAATTTTCTACCATCTACTCTTTTATGTTCAAAATAAATCATTTCTCTTACACATTTTTTCTCTAATTTGTAGATAGCTTCTCCTATATCAGACTTGTGTTCTTCAAATGCTTCTTCCCCAATTTTTTCAGTATAAGTTTCCTCAATTTTATTTGTTAATTCATCTATGTTTTTGTCTCTAGTTTCTTTGTCTGCTTCTTGAACTTTTTCTTTCATTTCTTCTTTGAAATTAGTTTCTACAAATTCATATACATCATGGTCAACTTCAAATGATTTATATTCAAATTTTGGTTTTCCAATTTCTTTTTGCATTTTATTAATAAATTTGCAGATTTTCTTAATTTCTTTATGTGCTTCTTTAATTGCCTTTAACATGATGTCATCTGGCACTTCATTAGCTCCAGCCTCAATCATTGTTATTTTCTTTTCTGTTGCTGCAACTGTTAATGTTAAATCACTTTTTTCTCTTTCTTCTACTGTTGGATTAATGATAATTTTCCCATCTACTAGTCCCACATTTACTGCTGCTGTTGGTCCGATTGAATGGTATATCTGAAATAGCTAGTGCTGAAGCTGCTCCTATCATGGCTGCTACTTCTGGTGAATTATCTTGTTCTACACAAAGTACGGTTCCAACAACTACTACATCATTTCTAAAATCTTTTGGGAATAGTGGTCTTAATGGCCTATCTATTGCTCTTGATGTTAAAATTGCTTTATCACTTGGTTTTCCTTCTCTTTTCAAAAATCCTCCTGGGATTTTTCCTACTGAATATAATTTTTCCTCAAAATCTACTGATAATGGGAAGAAATCGATTCCTTCTCTTGGCTCTTTTGAAGCTGTTACATTAACTAATACACATGTATCTCCATAACGTACTAATACACTTCCATTAGCTAAACCTGCCATTTTTCCTGTTTCAATTACTAATTTTCTTCCTGCTAATTCTGTTTCATAAGTTTTAAACATAAATTTTTCCTCCTTCAAACTGGGATTTAGGGATGCTCCTTAAATTCCCTGTTTTAGGGATTAAGGGACACTCCTTTCTTTCCTCTATATTATATTTTTAAGCAAGTTTAGATTGTAACCTCTATAATACATTAGTAGTTCTTTTATGCTTTTATAATATTATTTTGCAGTCAAGACCTAGATTGTTACACTTAAGATATGGTTTGACAAAAAATAATATTATAAAAGTATTTTTAAAGAATGACTAATATATTATACAAGCTACTTACCTAAATACTTGCTTATTTTGCACCAATTTAAATCTAACAAAAAGCCCACGCCAAACAAGCTATGGGCTTTGTTATTTTTATTTTCTTAGTCCTAATTTGTCAACTATTTCTCTATATCTGTTTGCATCTTTTTTTGCTAAATAGTTTAAAAGATTTCTTCTTTTTCCTACCATTTTTAAAAGACCTCTTCTTGAGTGGTTGTCTTTTTTATGGATTTTTAGATGTTCTGTTAGTTCATTGATTCTTTCTGTTAAAATAGCTATTTGTACTTCTGGTGAACCAGTATCGTTTTCTTCTCTTTTATAACTATTAATAACTTCTTGTTTTCTTTCCTTTGTCATAGTTACACCTCCTAAATATTTTTATTTGCCTTTAACTGAGCTTAAAGTTTTGGTGCTTTTTCTTAGAGCTAAGTAAAAGGTATGTCTTTTTGACATACCTATTGTACTATATTTTGTAATATATTTCAAGAGTTTTTTAGAAATTAATGTTTATTTGCTATGGCTAAGTTGGGACAGGCACACTTTAGCCATTGTTTTAATTATCTACAACTCTTGATTTGTAAGGCTGATTATTAAAAATAGCAAAAGGCATTTATATAAAATATTTCTTTAGAATTCTCGGCTGCCTTACAAACATTAAGAAATTCTAATCCGAAAAAATGAGCCTCTCTCACGTTCAAAACTAAGTATTATATAAATATCGCAAAAAAATATAGATTATTCTTATTTATATTATACTTATCTTTCTTTTTTGACAATAAAATTTTTGTTTTTTATGTAATTTTCTTGCTATATAACTGTTTATATTTTAGTTTTTCTATACATAAAATAAAGCTCTTATTACTAATTGATTTTTCATCTAATAATAAGAGTTTTATTTTTCTCTACTCTGGTGGATTTTCTACTAAGTATGGATATTTATCATTTACATATTTTCCATTTGTTCCTTTAAAATCTTGTATCCATGCACCTGTTGAATTTTTTTGATTTAAGCTGTATGAGGCATTGTTTCCTGTATTATTAATATTTTCTTCTGTAAATATTGCTAATCTAACTTTGTTAACTTGATTTTCTGTTTTTTCGTTTCCTGATTGCATATGTCCAACTGCATTAGTTGGTGCTGCATTTCCACTTTTATCTTTATCAGACCAGTAACAGTATGACATATCAACTTTACCATTAGTTCCGTTTACCAGACCAAGTAGCTCCTACAATTCCACCCTTATAGCCAGTACTGCTTATGTTTCCTATGTTGTAACAACCAATTACTATAACATTACCAGCCCCTCCTACAATTCCACCACTATTTGTATTAGAAGACAAATTACCTGAATTGTAGCAATTTTGTACAATCACCCCTTCATAATCAGCAATAAGGCCTAAAATTCCACCTGCATCTGCTGTAGTACCACTTCCGAAGTTGAGTAACTTCTCCTTTGTTATAGCATAGTTCTATAGCGCTATTTCCAGCAGCTGTTCCAACAATTCCACCAACATTCCAACCTTCATTAGCTGTTATACTAGCAGTATTTTTACATTTTTGAACACTTGAATTTCCTATATAACCAACAATACCTCCAACATCAGCATTAATCTGTCCAGAATTAGGACTTCCTGTTACACTTCCTGAATTAGTACATTCTGCTATTGTTGATTCTTCTACATAACCACATATTCCTCCATGTCTTGGATTTCCTCCTTCAACACTTGCTAAATTTTTGCATTTTGTTATTGTTGATTTGTCTGCACGACCGCATATTCCTCCATGCATTGGATTTCCTCCTTCAACAGTTGCTAAATTGTTACATCTCATAATTGTACCATCTTTTATTCCTCCTATTATTCCTCCTGCATGTTTACTTTGTATATCTATTTTTCCATTTACACTTAAATTATTAATTGTGCATCCGTATTCCCATTCCAAATAGCCCACCACTTTTATAAATGCTATCTTTGCTCATTGATGTTATTGTTATTGTTTTATTGTTCCCTTCAAATGTTCCTGCAAAGTATTTTCCTGTATAGTCCCCTACGCCATCATGATACCCTATCGGAATCCAGTTCTCACCAGTTGTTACATTATCTATTAATTTGACTGTTCTTCCATCAAATGTATTATCTTTTTCATTTACTTGTATTTCTAAGTTCCTTAAATCTGTCGCTGTCTTGTATAACTTTCTTCTCTGGTTAGTTTTACATCATCGTATTCATAGGTTTTAGC
>CANPAC010000041.1 GCA_947571975.1 uncultured Clostridium sp.
ATTCGAATTTTGAATAAATATTTTATATAAATCATTTGCTATTTATTAAGATATATCTTACTTACAAATCAAGAGTTGTAGATGATTAAAACAATGGCTAAAGTGTGCCTGTCCCAACTTAGCCATTAACATAAAATCAAGAGTTGTCGAGTATTCTATTTGGCATCTGTATAATAAAACTCTCCAAATCCATAAGTTACTCGATAATAGTTACCAATAAAAAATGGTTCTCTTTGGTTTCTTATTTCATAAACAGGCTCTACTACCTCTTGACCTTTTTCATTAATTGCTCCCCATTTTCCATCTTTTTTTACAGTAGCAAATCCATAAGAATTAAATTCATAAGCCTTTTCATATTGATAATCTACAACTAAATTTCCATTTTTATCTACAAATCCATATCGATTATCTTTCATTGCTACAAATAATTGATTATTAGCATATACCTCTGTGTTTTTCAATTCTTTTCCTTGTTTGCTAAAATATTTTAATTCTCCATCATTAAATACTTTTATATAATCATCTTCTACATTGATTGTTGCATTTTGCATCTCGCAAATCATTTTCATTGTTCTATCATAAATTTGTGTTACTTTATTTTCTGGTAATGCTGCTTGAATTAGCTCTGTATTTTCTATTCTTTGTATAGAATCTTTATTAATTTCTACTATCTCATTTCCCTTATCGTTTAATATTCCTAATTTGCCATTTTCATTGCTTACAATAAAATAATTATCATTTAAATATTCAATATAGTTATATTTTTCCTCAATTAATACCTTTCCGTCTTTATCAATTACACCATATTTACTTTCATTCTCATTGTCAATTCTTATTTTATAGTTTTCATTATTAGTATTTAATATAGAAATATTAGCACTTATATTGGTCTTTGCTCCATCTTTGTTATAAACAATAACCTCATTATCTTTTTTAGCATATAAGTAATTTCCTGTTACATCAATTTGCCCATATTCCATAGGAAGAATTTCTTTTGCTTCTAAATTTACTACTCCATATTTTTTACTTTTTTCTATTACTAGTATCTGATTATTCGCATCATAGTGTATAGATTGGTATTCATTATTTAAAACTTGATTTTCATTTTTAGTTACTCCATATTGTCCATTTTTAGCACAAATAAGATAGCTGTTTTCATTATCTTGGATTTCTGTTATTCTTGAAATATCATTATATTCTAATTTTAATATTTCTTTTCCTTTATGATTTAAATAACCATAACGATATCCTTCTTCTGTTTTATTTGAAACAATATATCCCGCATATTTATATCTCTTTTCTAATGTATAATATTCATCTACTTTTATTTCATCATATTGAATTCCTACTATAGTTTTTCCTCTACTATTAATAACACCATATTTATTGTCTTTTTTGATTAGTAATTCTCCTTCTTTAAATGGAAGTGTATCTACTTCCTCACAAGTAGGCTTCATTAATTCTTTTCCATCTAAAGTTATAACACCATATTTACCATCTTTTTCATATTTTAAAACACCTTTTTCATATAGTAAATCACTTAATACATTTTTTAAACGAATTGCTTGAACATTTTGGTATTTTGTTAATATTTCCTCGTTTTTATCGTTTAATACTTTTGTATCTTCCCCTTCATAGCATATAAATACTGCTTTTTCTGGATTTGGTATTATTACTTCAGTAAACTTCGGTAGTACAACTGTATTTCCTTTTTTGTCAATTACACCATATTGATTATTTTGTTTTAATACAAAATAATTATATTCTTTTACCTCTTGAACTTCATATTCCTCATTGTTGCTTTTTATTATTTTACCAATTACTATCATTGCAATAATTATTAAAATTATACTTATGCTTATCGCTACTATTATATTTTTTCTTTTCATGGCTTCTATTCCTCTATTTCTTCTATATTATTTCTACAAGCCTTTACTTTTAATATTCTCTTATCTTCATATTCTTCAATTTTATAGGTAACTGTTTCTGTGTCAATAACAGGTAATTCTTCATCTTCTGGTATTCTTCCTAATTTTTCTTGCAGATAACCAGAAATAGTATCATAGTCTCCTTCTGGTATATCAGAATTTAACAATTTATTTACATCATTAATTGTCATACTTCCACTTAATAAATACGTATTATTGTCAATTTTTTCATATTCTTTTTCTTCTTTATCATATTCATCAAAAATATCTCCAACTAGTTCTTCTAAAATATCCTCCATTGTAATTAGACCAGCTGTTCCGCCATATTCATCTACAATTATTGCTATTTGCTTTTTGTTTTTTTGCAATTCTTTGAATACTTCATTTATTAATCTGTTTTGTGATACAAAATAGGCATCTTTTACTACATTTTTTACCTTAAAAGTCTTCTTGTTTATGTTCTTCAATACATCTTTAACATATAAAATTCCTCTTATTTCATCAATTGTTTCATCATAAACAGGAATTCTACTATAACGGTATTCTTCCCCTGAAAGCTCAGTTAACAATTCTTCATTACTAATATTAATGTCAACAGCAAAAATATCTTTTCTATGTCTCATAATTTCAGAAACTGTTATATCATTAAATTCAAAAACATTGTTAATTAATTCTTTTTCTTCTTCTTGAATTGTTCCTTTTTCTTCCCCTTGATCTACTAGCATCTTAATTTCTTCTTCAGTTACTGATTCTTCCTCATTTTCCCCTACTCCAAATAATTTTGATACTGCATTTGTTAATACTGTTAATAATTTAACAAATGGAGAGGTTACTAATGCAATTGTTCTAATTACTCCAATAGTTGCAAATGATATTTTTTCATAATTTTTCATAGCGAGTCTTTTAGGGACTAATTCTCCAAATATTAAAGTAAAGAAAGATAATATAATTGTTATAATAATTATTGAAACACTTTTCCATGCATTTAAACTAATAAATGGCATAATATTAAATAATAATGGTGCTAACTTTTCAGCAAAAGCATCTGAAGCAAATGCACTTGATAGAAATCCTGCTAAAGTAATTCCAATTTGTATTGTTGCTAAAAATCTACTAGGTGATTTTATCATTTTTTCAATTTGTTTTGCCTTTTTGTTTCCTTCTTTTGCTTGTTTCTCTATCTTAGCATCATTTAGAGATATAAATGCTATTTCCGCTGCCGCAAAAAAGGCATTTAAAGCAATTAATAAAATTAATACAAAAATTTGTGATATCATTTATTCTTCCTACTCCCTTACTGTTTTGTTGGAATACGTACAACTACTTCTGTACCCTCTCCTACTACACTTTTTATATCAATGCTTCCACCGTTTTTATCTAGAATTTCTTTTGCAATGGAAAGACCTAATCCTGTTCCACCTAATTCCCTTGTACGTGCTTTATCAACTCTATAAAATCTTTCAAAAATTCGGTTTAAATCTTCTTCTGGAATTCCAATTCCATTATCAAACACTTTAATATAGGCATCATTATAAACAAATCCTACATATATTTTTATTTCTCCTCCATCTTTTGTGTATTTTATACTATTTGTCAAAATATTTAGTACTACTCTTTCGATGTCATATTTATCAGCATAAACTGGTGGAACGTCTGCTGTTACAAAACAATTTACTTTATGATTTTTCTTTTTAATTTCAATGGCTAATTTATCTTGACATTTTTTTACTAAATCACCTAAATCAAATGCATCTTTTTGTATTATTTTATTATTATTATCATATCTTGATAATGTTAATAAGTCTGTTACTAATTTTGCCATTCTTCTTGCTTCTGTTGCAATTACTGTTAAGAATTTTGCTTGTGTTTCTTTATCATATTCCCCTTCTAGCAAGGTATCTGCATATCCCATAATTGACGTAATAGGAGTTTTTAATTCATGTGATACATCTGCTACAAATTCTTTTCTCATGTTATCTAGTTTTACATGTTCTGTAATATCTTGCACTACAGCGATTACGCCATCTGGCCTATCAGTTTCATTTTTAAATGGTGCAAAAAATACATTCATATATTTATCTTCTACTTGTATTCTTTGTTCTGTTGATGTCCAGCTTTCTAAATATATTATTTTTTCCATGTTAATATCTAAATTAAATTTTGCAAATATATCTTCAAAATTATTATCTTCTGGTCTTATACTTAAAGATTTCTTTGCTGCTGGATTTATTAAAATAATCTCACCTTGCATATTAAAAGCTATAATTCCATCTGTCATGTGCAACAAAATTGTTTCTATTTGATTTTTTTGTGTTGATACTTCACTCAATTTTTCTTTTAGTTCTGTAGTCATAACTCCTAATACATTTTCTAAATCTTGTGCATCACTTTTCTTTTTACTTTTTATATTTTTTCCTGTTTTATCATCTTCTGTCATTTTTTCTGCACTTTTAATTAATTTATTAATTGGATAAATAATAAATCTTGATAAAATAATAGCTGTAACAATACCAGTAATAGCAAATATTATTCCAGCAATTCCTAAAATCCATATTGTTCTTATTTGTACTTCTTGTAAATTGATAACTTGTCCTTCTTGTATTCTACTATTTATAATACCTAGTGAGTTTAAGAAAAAAACTCCTAACCCACTAATTATAATAATTCCAATTATAAATAAAGCTAATATTATTTTATTAAATTGTATATTTTTTAGCATGTTTTCCATTCCCTTTCAATTTATCTCTTATGTCTGTTATAATATCTTTATTTTTATATTAATTTTTTTATTTCTTGGTAAATTTTCTTTTCTGCATCATTAACTGCTATCTTAGAAGCATTTTTTCCCATTTCTTCCATTTTATTCTTATCTAGCACAATTTCTTCTATTGCATTATTCAATATCTTTCCTGTTAATTCATCATTCAAAATAATTTTAGTTGCTCCTAATTTTTCTAAAACTTTTGCATTATATAATTGATGGTCATGGCTTACATTAGGAAGTGGAACTAAAATAGATGGCTTTCCTAAATTTGCAATTTCTGTTACTGTCATTGCTCCAGCTCTTCCAATAGAAAGATTAGAAATATTCATCATCTCTTCCATATTATAAATATATTGAACCATTTTTATACCTTCTACTGAATTAATATCAATATGATTTTCTCTTAAGTCTTTCTTCAAAATATCAAATTGTTTTGGTCCTGTAGCCCAAATTATTTGATAATTCTTATTCAACTTATTTTTAATAATATCTAGAACTGCTTCATTAATTTTTTGTGCTCCCTGACTTCCTCCTGAAATTAAAACAATAGGTTTTAATTGATTTAATCCTACTTCTTTTAGAATTCTATCTTTTTCATTAATACTATAATCTTTTTTCTTTATTTTTACTGGTGTTCCTGTGTATACTACATTTTTTGCACCCTGAATTCTTGGAATTGCATCTGAAAAAGAAACTAAAATTGTATTAGTTTTTTTCCTTAACATCTTAACTGCCTTACCTGGAAAACTATTACTTTCATGTAACATCGTTGGGATTTTCAAACTGTGTGCTGCAGATATTGTTGCTCCACAGATATATCCTCCTGTACCAATTACAATATCTGGTTTAAACTCTTTAATAATTTTCTTAGCTTCTTCATATCCTTTTAACGTTTTATACATCTTTTTTATATTATCAATAGAAAGTTTTTTGCTTAAACCATAAGCATTTATTGTTTTTAGCTGATAGCCAGCTCTTTCTACTAAGTCATTTTCTAATCCTCTTGTTGTTCCTATAAAAATAATTTTAGCATCTTTTTCTTCTTGTTTTATTTTATTTGCAATTGCTATTCCTGGATTAATATGTCCGGGCTGTTCCAGCTGCCGCAATTATCACTCTCATCTAAGACTCTCCTCTCATGCCTATTTAACATTTTGCACTCGCTCGCGATATGTTAAGTAAAATTCCCATCTCACACAGTAAAATAAATAATGCTGTTCCGCCGGTAACTAAAGAATGGTAGTGGCATTCCTGTTGCAGGCATAGATGATGTTACTACTGCTACATTAATGATAACTTGTATTGCAACTAGTGCTGTTATTCCTATAGCTAGTAAACTTCCAAACATATCTGGTGCTCTCATAGCAATTAAAATTCCTCTCCATATAAATATAGCAAATAATATTAAAACTATTGCACATCCAATAAATCCTAGTTCTTCTCCTAAGATAGAAAAAATGAAGTCATTATGTGGTTCTGGTATATATAAAAATTTCTGCTTACTGTCTCCTAATCCTGCACCAAATAAACCTCCGTGAACCAATAGCATATAAACTTTGTATTACTTGCCAACCTGTGTCTGTTGCATCTTTCCAAGGGTCTAAAAATGTAACAACTCTTTGAAGTCTGTATGGTTCTATACAAACTAAAGCTATGATAGCCGGGATTCCAACCGCTCCTCCTGTTGCTAAAAAATGGGTAAATTTGCAACCTGCCATAATCATCATAATAGAGCAAATTCCTATAATAACAATAGAAGCACTAAAGTGTGGTTCTAATAATAATAATGCTATTATTGGCCCTAACATAGCAACATGCCAAAGAAATCCTTTTTTGTAATCACCTAATTGGTCTCTATTTTTCATTAGTATACCTGCATAAAATATAATCATTAATATTTTTACTATTTCTGATGGTTGAACAGATAAAGTTTCTGTTACAAAAATCCATCTTTTAGCACCATTTATCCTTCTTCCTACCATTAGTACTAAAGCTAGCAAAAGTAAAGCAAACACCCAAGAGTGCTTATAAAATTTTTGGTAAAATCGATAATCTATTTTTGATATAAATAGCATCGCAACCATTCCTAGTATAGCAAATAGCAATTGCTTTGAAAAATATGAATAACTATCACCACTTTTAGCTAGTGCTGATGGCGAACTTGCTGATAATACCATGACTAATCCAATAGAGAGCAATAAGCATATAGTAATTAGCAATGTAAAATCCATTGGATTATTCAAAAAGCTTGAAAAACTTTTCTCTTTTCTTTTCTTTGCCATGAAAATTCTCTTTCCTTTCCTGTTTTAAATTATCTTTAGCCCGATAATACATAAGCATAAAGTAACTAAACTAAATATTATTACCACTTTACTTTCTTTCCATCCTTGCAATTCAAAATGATGATGTAATGGTGCCATTTTGAAAA
Source organism: uncultured Clostridium sp. (assembly GCA_947571975.1). Taxonomy (GTDB): domain Bacteria; phylum Bacillota; class Clostridia; order TANB77; family CAG-508; genus CAG-269. Next base: position 7,121 of record CANPAC010000041.1, read on the forward strand.
ATCTCTTTCCTGTCTTTTTAAAATATGCTACCTGTATCATAACAGAAAGTGTTTCTAATACAGGAATTAAAGCTATTACAATCAACAATAATGGCATTTTTATATATAATGCAATTGCTGATATAACACCGCCTAATAGTAATGATCCTGTATCTCCCATAAATACTTTAGCAGGATGTAAATTAAACATTAAAAATCCTAAAGTTGTTCCTATTACAATACTTCCAAATATTGATATTTCTTTCATTCCAGCCATAATTCCAACAACTGTTAAGCATGTAATGATAATAGCTGCTACACTAGAAGAAAGTCCATCAATTCCATCTGTCAAATTAATTGCATTTGTTGTTGCTAAGATAACCATAATAGCAAATGGAATATATAAATAAATTGGTATAGTAATATATATTTTTAAAATTGGAATATATGTATCTGTTCCTATATGAAATCCTTGAACTAGATATATTACATATATAACAGATATTAATAATAATCCTAACATCTTATAACTTGGTTTTAGACCTTTAGTATTTTGCAATACTAATTTTTTAAAGTCATCTATAAATCCTATTAGTCCAAATCCTATAGTTAATATAAGCATTGGTATTAAGCGATTAGCTGTATCATTTTGTCCTTGAAAGCTTAAGAATATATATGTTATAGTTACTACTAAAATCATAGTAATAATCATTATAATTCCACCCATTGTTGGCGTTCCTTGTTTTTTTAAATGAGATTGTGGACCATCATCTCTTTCTATTTGTCCTACTTTTAATTTTCTCAATATTGGTATAATAATGAAACCTAATATAATAGCTGTTATAAACGATATAACTAACATACTTGTCTCTACTCTCATTTTACCAAACCTTTCTCCTAATTTTTGAGCTCTTATATTTATTTATACTAATTTGTTATATTTGTTTTTAAAGCACCACATAAATGGCTAAAATTCTAGTACATAAATTATAAATTATCTATAATTTCATTAACAATTATTCTTTCATCATAAGGATGTTTTACACCATTAATCTCCTGATATGGTTCATGACCTTTACCAGCAAGAACAATAATATCTTTTTTACTTGCCATTTTGATTGCTTGTTTGATAGCTTCAGTTCTATCTACAATTACTTTATATTTTCCTTTTGTCTTTTTCATTCCTTCTTCAATCTGTTCGATAATCTTTTCTGGTTCTTCTGTTCGTGGATTATCAGATGTAATAAAAGTAAAATCTGCTATTCTTCCTGAAATTTCTCCCATAATAGGTCTTTTTCCACTATCTCTGTCACCACCACAACCAAATACAGAGATAACTTTTCCACGTGTATAACTTTTTACCGCTTCTAATATATTTTCTAAACTTTCTGGTGAATGTGCATAATCTATCATAATTGGTATTTCTTTTTTGTTATCTACTAATTCTGACCTTCCAGGTACTCGTACTTGTGTTAAAGCTTCTTTTACTGTTTCAGGTAATATACCAAATTTTTGAGCAACACAAATAGCAGCTAAAGAATTATATACGCTAAATCTTCCTGGTATACAAGTTTTAACTCTTTCATTTCTATCCGTTATTTTTACTTTAAAATCCACATATGAATTTGTAATTGTAATGTCTTTTGCTAAGACATTAGCAAAATTGTCAATCCCATAAGTTACAATATTGCTCTCTGGAAATAATTTTGGAATTTTTGCTCCATATAAGTCATCTGCATTTGTAATTCCTGTTTTACACATTTGGAACAATTTTAATTTAGAATTAAAATAGTCTTCCATATCTGGATGTTCTTTTGGACTAATGTGATCTTCTGAAAAATTAGTAAATACTACTATATCAAATTCGCATCCGTCTACTCTATGTAATTTTAAACTTTGAGAAGACACTTCCATAATAACAGCTTCTACTCCTTCATCTACCATCTTAGCAAATTCTCTTTGTAGTTCTAAACTTTCTGGAGTAGTTCTATCACTATCTTTTATTTTTTTACCATTCATATAAGTTGCAATTGTTCCAATTAAACCTACTTTTTTTCCTGCTTTTTCTAAAATTTCTTTTATCATAAAAGTTGTTGTTGTTTTACCTTTTGTTCCTGTAACTCCTATTAATTTGAATTTTCTAGATGGATTGCAATAAAAATTAGAAGAACAAATTGCTAAAGCTTCTCTTGTATTTTTTGCCATAACAATTGTAATTCCTTCTGGTATTGCTAATGCTTTTAGATCACATCCTTCTTCTATCATAACAGCTGTTGCTCCATTTTCTATTGCTTTTCCTATATATTGATGACCATCAACATCAAATCCTTTTATAGCTATAAATAGATAACCTTTTTTTACGTTTTTAGAGTTACTCTCTATTTCTTTTATTTCTTGTTCTAAATCTCCTCTTACTTTTAAGCCTTCTAATCCTACTAACATTTCTTTTAATTTCATTTCGTTTTCCTCCAAACATTACTAAACCGTTCTTAGCAAAATTTTGCTACTAACTTTTCTACATTATATAACTAATTTATTAATTTGTATAGGGTTTTAAAAGTATTTTTGTAATTATTATTAATTTCATAAATTATAAATTTTTTTAATATTGAATTGAAAGTAATTTTTAGTAGAAATTCTTAATTTAGTTTATGGAAAATGTTCAAATTTATTTTGAAAGGGCGCCATAAAATAAATTTATAATTTCTATGAAAATTGCTTGAACGAAATATTAAAAAAATTTATAATTTATGAAATTGATAATATTAGTTATTACTTTAGTCTAAAATATAATAAAATCTCCTAACAAATTTTATTAGAAGATTTTAATATTTATTCTAAATTATTTCAAACTCATTTCGCAATATTTACAACGATAAATCTGATTTTCTTTATCTGTCAAAGTAAATATCTGATCTAAGTCTTTCTCAATTGAAGTAATACATCTTGGATTTTGACATTTTGCAATATTAACAATCTTTTCTGGTAATTCTACCTTGTATTTATTTACTAACTTGTCATCTTTTACTATATTTATAGTAGCATTAGGCTCTATAAATCCAATTACATTCATATTAATTTCTACATCTTTATCTATTTTTATAATATCTTTTCTTCCCATTTTTTTACTCTTAGCATTAGTAATAATAGCAACTGAACAATCCAAATCTTTTAGTTTTAAAGCTTCGTAAATTTCCATTCCTTTTTTAGCCTCAATATGGTCAATTACAATTCCATTTTTAATACTATCTATATTCATTATTATTTTACCTCCAACAATTTCAAAATAAGAGCCATTCTAATATATTTTCCATATTCTGCTTGTTTAAAATAACGTGCTCTTTTGTCATCATCTACATCTGTTGAAATCTCATTTACTCTTGGTAATGGATGCATAATACATAAATCGTCTTTTGCTTTTTCTAATTTTTCTTTATTTAAAATATAATAATCTTTTAATCTAATATAATCATCTTCATTGAAAAATCTCTCTTTTTGAACTCTTGTCATATAAAGGACATCCAATTCTCCTAAATATTCCTCTATGTCTGTTGTCTCACAATATTCAATATTGTTTTTGTCTAATACTTCTTTTTTCAAGTATTCAGGAATAACAAGTTCTTTTGGTGAAATTAATACAAATTTTATATTTTTGTATCTTGACATAGCTGTAATTAAAGAATGAACGGTTCTTCCAAATTTCAAATCACCACAAAGTCCTATTGTTAAATTTTCTAAACGATTTTTCTCGCAATGAATTGTCAATAAATCTGTTAATGTTTGTGTTGGATGATTGTGACCACCATCTCCTGCATTAATAATTGGTACAGTTGATTTTTCAGATGCAACTAATGGTGCTCCTTCTTTTGGGTGTCTCATTGCTATAATATCACTATACACACCAACTACTCGTATTGTATCTGATACAGTTTCTCCTTTTGATACAGAACTAGATGATGCTTCTGAAAATCCTAATACATTTCCTCCTAATTCCATCATAGCTGCTTCAAAGCTTAGTCTTGTTCTTGTGCTTGGTTCAAAAAATAAAGTAGCTAATTTTTTACCATCACATTTATGAGCATATTTCTCTTTATGCTTGATAATATCTTTAGCTACTTCAATTAATTCTTGAATTTCATCTACTGATAAGTCTTTAATATCAATTAAATGTTTCATTTTTTTACCTACCTTTTCTCTTTTTTCTTTATCTATTTTTATCAGAAAAAGTAGGTTTTTGTCAATAGTTTTCTTTACATTTTAATAACTAATATAAATTTTGCTTCCTTTTTTTATCATAATTCCTGCATTAGGAACTTGTGTTTTTACAACTGTATTTTGTTTATCTATCTCCTCTTCTTGATTTTCTGCTACTAACTCTATTTCACTTTCCTTTACCAATTTTTCTGCTTCTTCTAATGTTTTTCCTAACAAATCAGGTGCCTGTATTTCCTCTATCATCTCTACTTCTTCTTCATTACCTTGGCTTACTTCTAAATATGGTAGAATTTCACTAAAAATTTGACCTCCTACTGGTGCTGCTACACCACCTCCTTGGTGTCCCCCTTCACCAGTTGGATTATACAAAGTCACTAAAACCACTACTTGCGGATTATCAATTGGAGCTACTCCACAAAAAGAAGTAACATATTTATTAGTATTAACGCCATCTTCTGAAGTTCCTGTTTTTCCTCCAATTCGATAGCCTGCTACTTTTGCATTTTTACCTGTACCTTCTGATACCACACTTTCCATCATACTTAGCACTTTTTCTGACGTCTCTTTTGAAATAACTGTTCCATTAGTTTTCACCGGAACATCTTGAATCTCTTTTGTTTCACTATTTACAATTTGTTTTACTATTCTAGGTCCTATACTATTCCCACCATTAGCAATTGCAGAAACTGCTGTAACTAACTGAATTGGTGTTATTTCAAATCTTTGCCCAAAACTAATTGTAGCTAATTCGACTGGCCCTGCTTTATTTTCTGCTAAGAATATACTATTTGCCTCTCCTGGCAAATCAATTCCTGTTATGTTCAATAGTCTAAATTTATTCAAATAACTATAATATTTTTGTATTCCTAACTGTTGACCTAATCCAATAAAAACTGGATTACAAGAATTCATCAATCCTAATCGTAAGCTTTCAGAACCATGTGGCCTATAATGTCTCCAACATTTTATACGAACTCCAGCTACTTCAATTCCTCCTGTACAACAAAACTGACCTTCTTTATCAATATCTGTTACTAGTCCTTCTTCGATTGCTGCTGATGCCGTAATCAATTTAAAAACAGAACCAGGTTCATATGTATCAGCTATTGCTTTATTTCTCCAAACAGCTTGCAAGTTTTTTGTTTTTTCAGATTGTTCCATACTCTCCCAAGCTTCCCTTAGTTCATCTGTATATGGTTCATATGGCTTATTTAAATTGTAATTCGGATATGTTGCCATAGCTAAAATATCTCCATTTTGTGGATTCATAATAACAACATTTCCACCATCTGTACAACTATTGTCAATGCAAACTTCTTCTAAATATTTTTCTGCAATAGATTGTATGCTCAAATCAATTGTAAGAACTAAATCATTTCCATCTATTGCTGCTATGTAGCTTTCCCCTTCTTCTCCCATTTCTCTTCCTTTAGCATCTGTATGACGCCTAATTGCTCCTTGTTTTCCTTTTAGCTCGGAATCATATTTTGCTTCTATACCATCTAGTCCTTGATTATCACTTCCACAAAAACCTATAATTTGAGAAGCAATTGTACTATATGGATAATATCTTTTAGTATCTTCATCAATATTAATTCCTGTGGTAATTCCATTTTTCTCCATCTCAATCCTTAGTTTATCTGTCTTCTCTTTTTCTACTTTCTTAACAATTGTTTCTATCGAACTCCTTTTAGTTACTTTTTTTAACATTTTTTCATAATCTAGTTCAAAAATATCAGCTAAAATTTTAGCCACCTTTTCCTTGTCCTCTTTAGCAATATTCCCAGGATTTACAGTCACTGTTTCAACTGTACTACTAACTGCTAGAACTTTTTTTCCTGTCGCATCATAAATTGTCCCTCTCTTAGGGTTAATATTCCTATCTAATGTTTGTTGTTGATATGCCATAGTAGATAATTCGTCTCCTTGTACCAACTGAATATAACCAATTCTTCCTATTAAGCAAGTCAAAACTAAAAAACTAATAAATAGAGTATTTCTCATTTTCTTTTTACTTGATAATTTTATAGGTTCCATATATTCTACTCTCCTTTGTTGTATAAGTAAAAATCTTAGATTTCTCTATACAACGAAAAAAAATCTTTCTAATTTATTCTATTAGAAAGATTTTTCTTTATTCCTACCCAATAAATAATTGAACAAATACGCTTCCATAGATCGGACTCTCTATAACACAAATTCCTGTATATTCAAACTTTTTTTCTAAGATATTCTCTTTGTGAGAATGAGAATTAATCCAAGCTTCTACCGCTTTTTTAGGTGTTATATTACCTGCTAAATTTTCTCCTGCTATCTTATACGTAACTCCATTTTGTTTTAGCATTTCAAATGGTGTTCCTAATTGTAAAGAAGTATGAGCAAAATATTCATTGTTTACAATATCTTCTGCCTTCAATTTAGCAACTTCTTGTAATCTAGCAATAGCCTTTAGCTCTTTTAATCCATTACTTCTTCTATATTCATTAATTAATCTTAAAGTTTCTTGTTCTTCTGGTAATAATATTCCTTCCTCTTGTGTCAATTCTATTACTTGCTGTTTTTCATTTTCTTCTGATACTGATGTTTTATACACAGCAAAAGAAAAGCTTTCAATTAAAATAAAAATCACAAAAGCAAATAAAATAATAATCTTTCTTTTCGATTGTTTCATTTTAACACATTCCTTACTATGTCTTCTTATATTTTTTATCTCAAGTTTGTGTTTCTTCTATTTATTTTATCCCTTGTGATTTGTTTTTATTAAAACAACAATCTTATTATACAATATTTTTTAAGTTATGTCAACTCTTGTTTGGCTAAGTTGGGACAGGTACACTTTAGCCATTATTGTTTTAACCATCTACAACTCTTGATTTGTAAGGCTGAT
>CANPAC010000042.1 GCA_947571975.1 uncultured Clostridium sp.
TGTACTAGAGAATTATGGCGAGCCTTAGATTTTCTTAAGATTTACATTTGTTAGAAAATCTTAGGCTTGCTTTTTTATATATTCTATTACTTCTTCAATACTTTCTTGTGGAGTAGATGCTCCTGCCATAATACCTATTTTTTCTACTTCCTCTATAGATTGCAATTCTTTAGCCGTTTCTATTAAAATGGTATTTTTACAATTTTTCTTAGATAATTCATAGATTTTTTTTGTATTTGAACTATTCTTTCCTCCTATAATAATCATACTATCTACTGTTTTTGAAAGTTCTTCTGTTTCGTTTTGTCTTAGCTCTGTTGCTCGGCAGATTGTATTTTTTACAACAAAGTCGATATCATTTTTTATTTCTTTTTTCAATTTTTCTTCAATTTTTCGAAATTTTTCTAAGCTATAAGTTGTTTGAGATATTAACAACAACTTATTTTTCTTAGAAATTCTAAATGCTTTTATTGCTTCACCGAAGTTCTTCTTCTTTTTCAAAAATGTAACAATTTTCGTTACAATGACTTAATGTTCCTATATTTTCTGGATGATTTTTTGCTCCTAATAGAAAAATAAAATATCCATTTTTGCTATATTCTTCTGCTATATTTTGTATTTTTAAAACATTTGGGCAAGTAAAATCTTTAATTTTAACATTCATTTTTTCTGCTATATCATATATTTCCTTTGGAATACCATGAGCTCTAACTAAAACTATTCCTTCTGCTTCTTCAATTGTTTCTATACATTTTATTCCTAAGTCTTCAAGTTTTTTAATTACTTGCTTATTATGTACAATTTCACCTAAACAGCAAACAGGTTCTTTTGTATTAGTTATTTCTTGAACAGCACCATCAACAGCTCTTTTTACACCATAACAAAACCCTGCACTCTTTCCTACTAGTATCTCCATAAGTATCTAACACTCCTTAGTTATTTTCTGAATTTCTCCTTTTAGTTCTTCTATCATATTTTCTTGTTTTATCTTTCTTACAATTTGACCTTTTTTAAACAAAAGTCCCTCACCGGATTCCTCCTGCTATTCCGATATCTGCTTCTCTTGCTTCTCCTGGTCCATTTACAGCACATCCCATAACAGCCACTGTAATATTACTATCAATTGTTTGTAAAAATTCCTCTATTTCTTTAGCAATAGGAATTAAATCAATTTGAGTTCTTCCACAAGTAGGACAAGCAATTAGAGTTGGTGATTTATGGTATAAATTACAATCTTTTAAAATTTCTTTTGCTACTCTGATTTCTTTTATTGGGTCATCTGAAATAGAAACACGCATTGTATCTCCAATTCCTTGTCTTAATAAAATCCCAAGTCCTATACTAGATTTTATAGTCCCACTGAATTCTGTTCCTGCTTCTGTAATTCCTAAATGAAGTGGACAATTAAATTCTTTTGCTGCTTCTTGATATGCTTCAATGCACAAATCTAAATTAGATGCTTTAAGTGAAATTGCATAATCATAAAATTCTAAATCCTCTAAAATTTTCACATGTTTTTTTGCACTTTCAATCATTGCTTTTACTGTTGGTTTTCCATCTCGTTCTAATAACTCTTTTTCTAAAGAACCGCTATTTACACCAATTCGAATTGGAATATGGTGTTTTTTACAGCTATCTACTACAGCCTTTACTTTTTCTTTAGAACCAATATTTCCTGGATTAATTCTAATTTTATCAACTCCTGCTTCAATTGCTTCTAATGCTATTTGATAATCAAAGTGAATGTCTGCAACAATAGGTATATGAATTTGTTTTTTTATTTCTTTAATTGCTTTAGCATCCTCTTTATCTAAGCAAGCTACTCTAATGATTTCACATCCTACTTTTTCAAGTTCAAGAATTTGTTTTACTGTTGCTTTTATATCTTTTGTTTTCGTATTACACATAGATTGAATAACAACTTTGTTTTGCCCTCCTATTGTAACATCTCCTACTATTATTTTTCTTGTTTTAGTTCTTTTCATAATTGTTTTTCCTCCTAAAGATTATTTCAAAATATAATAAAAGATTTCTAATTCATTTGAACTGTACCAACAATACTATTTATATCCTCAATTTCATGTTTTTTCATATAATTTTCAATTTCTGCAACAGTATTAACACTAGTATATGGATTAATAAAATTACCTGCACCTATTGAAATAGCCTGTGCTCCAGCAAGCATAAATTCGATTGCATCATCACCATTTACAATACCACCCATTCCTAAAACAGGAATATTAACAGCTTTTGAAACTTGGTAAACCATGCGAACAGCTACTGGTCTAATAGCTGGGCCAGAAAGCCCACCTGTATTATTAGCTAACACAGGTCTTCTTTTATCAATATCTATTTTCATTCCTAACAAAGTATTAATTAAAGAAACTCCATCTGCTCCTGCATCTTCAACTGCTTTTGCAATTGATGCAATATCAGTAACATTAGGTGTCAATTTTACAATTAATGGTTTATCTAGTACTTTTCTTACTTCTGAAGTTACTTGTTTTACCCCTTCATAAGTATTTCCAAATGCCATACACCCAGCCTTTACATTAGGGCAAGATAAATTTAATTCAACTCCGTCTATATCTAATGTATTTAATACTCTACATAGTTCTACATATTCTTCAATACTACTTCCACAAGCATTTACAATAATAGCTGTATCAAATTTTCTAAGAAATGGTAAATCATTTTGAGCAAAATACTCTACCCCTGGATTTTGTAATCCAATACTATTTAACATTCCACTTGGTGTTTCATAAACTCTAGATGGTTTGTTTCCACTTCTAGGTTTTAATGATGTTCCCTTTGTAATAATTCCTCCTAATTTGCTTAAGTCAAAAAAGTTACTGAATTCTCTTCCATACCCAAAGGTTCCTGATGCTACAGTTACTGGATTTTTCATTTTAATTCCTGCTAAATTTACTTCTGTTTTCATTTTTTCCTCCTATATATTATTACATTTCCATTATTTTGTTTTTCTGCTATCTGTTTTTTAATTGATATTTTACTTAGAGTTTAGATTTCTACGTCTTTAGCATTAAACACCGGACCAGCTTTACAAACATGTACATATTCTGGTTTATCCTCTGGACTTTTAGCTGTTTTTACAGCACATCCTAAACATACACCTAAACCACATGCCATTTTTTCTTCTAATGAAATTTGACATGGTATATCTTTTTCTAGTGCCAATTTTTGCACAGCCTTTAGCATAGGTAATGGTCCACAAGCATAAATTGCATCTACTTTACTTGATTCAATATCTTCTTCTAAATAATTAATAGCAAAACCTTTTCTAGCATAACTGCCATCATCTGTTGTTAAAACAAATACATCAGATACATCTTTAAATTCTTCTTCTAATACAACAAAATCTTTATTTCTAAATCCTAAATATGTAGAAACATTTTTATTTTCTTGTTTAGCACATTTAGCTAATTCATATAATGGAAATACACCAATTCCGCCACCAATAATAGCTATATTTTTGTAGTCTTCATATTTGAAAGTTCCATACCCGATTGGTCCAACAATATCTACTTGTTTTCCAACTTCTCTTTTTGCTAATATTTCTGTTCCTTTACCTTTTACTTGAAAAATAAATTCCAAAATACCATTTTCTTTATCTAAATTATAAATACTTATAGGTCTTCTTAAAAATGGTTCTGTTTGTTCTGTAACTCTTATTTCTATAAAATTCCCTGGTTTTGCGGTCTTTACAATATTAGGTGCTTTTACACTAAATTTATATATATCTGGTTTTAATTGTTCCTTTTTTACTAATTCAGCAAATATTTGCTCTGCCATAATATTTCCTCCCTTTTTAACCATTAATGGCTTCATTTAATTCATCTTTCATACGTAATGCTTCTGCTCTTGTTGCTTTTGCGTAATCTTCTTCTTCAAACATATCCTTCCATTTATCTGATTTATAGGCACACATTAGACTTCTTGAGGCATTTACAATACCACCTAATCCATTATTATCAAATCCTAATGCAATATCATTTGCTTTTCCGCCTTGTGCCCCATAACCTGGAATTAGAAAATATGTATGAGGTGCTATTTTTCTAATTTGTTCTAATTGTTTCGAATAAGTTGCTCCTACAACTGCTGCTACACTACTATATTCATTTTTTCCTCTTAGTTCTTCTCCCCATTTTTCTACTAATTCTGCTACTTGTGCATATACCTCTTTTTCATTTTCTAATTTTAAATCTTGTAATTCTCCAGATGATGGATTAGATGTTTTTACCAATATAAAAATTCCTTTATCATATTTTTTACAATCTTCTATAAATGGCTTTATACAGTCTGTTCCCATATATGGATTAACTGTAATAAAGTCTACATCGTAAATTGCTTTTTCTACTTCACCTATTGGAGTTCTTCCTAAAAAGGCATTAGAATATCCAGCAGCTGTTGAACCAATATCTCCTCTTTTTATATCTGCTATTACTATCATTCCTTTTTCTTTAGCATATCTACAAGTTTCTTTAAATGCTTCTAATCCTGGAATTCCAAACATTTCATAAAAAGCAATTTGTGGTTTAATTGCTGGTATAATGTCACAAGTGCTATCAATCAAAGCTTTATTATATTCTATTATTGCTTTTGATACCCCTTCTAAATCTTGTGAATATTTATTTGTTACACATTTTGGTAACATTTCATATCTTGGATCTAATCCAATTACAGTTGGATTGTTTGTTTCTTTGATTTTTTCAATTAATTTGTCGATTGCATTCATTCTATTTCTCTCCCTTTTGATAAACTACTTTTCCTGATACAATTGTATATTGAACTCTTCCTTTTAATTGTTTTCCTATAAAAGGACTATTTTTAGATTTTGATACTATCATATCTTTTGTGTAGGTGTATGTTTCGTTTGGATTAAATATAGTGATATCTGCTACTTTTCCTTCTTCAATAGTTCCTCTATCAATATGTAGTAATTTTGCAGGATTGTATGATGTTAATCTTACTAAATCTAAATATGTTAAATCTCCTGTATCAACTAAGTTCATAATTTCTGCTGGTAGCGCTGTTTCAAATCCTATTATTCCATTTGGAGCTGTAGCTAATCCTTTATTCTTTTCTTCTTCAGCATGTGGTGCATGGTCTGTAATTATGGCATCTATTGTTCCTTCTTTTAATCCTTCTATAATAGCTTGTCTATCTTTTTCTTCTCTTAATGGGGGGTTCATTTTAGCATTAACACCTGACTTTAATACTTCATCTACTGTAAAAGTAAAATAGTGTGGACAAGTTTCACAGGTGATTTTTACTCCTCTTTTTTTAGCATCTCTTACCATATTTTTTGTTGTTTTTGTGCTAATATGACAGATGTGTGCTCTTGCATCATTAGTTTCTGAAATTACTATTTCTCTTGCAGCCATTATTTCTTCTGCTTCTGGTAATACTCCATTTACTCCTAATTCATCTGCTATTTTTCCAGCGTTAATAGCCCCAGCTGCTACTGATTTTTCTTCACAATGTGATGCTACAAATGTTCCTAATTTGTCTGCTTCTATAATAGCTTCTCTCATCATTTTGCTGTTTACAACTGGCATTCCATCATCTGAAAATGCAATAGCTCCAGCTTCTTTTAATTCTTTAAAATCAACTAATTCTTCTCCTTTTTCTCCTTTTGATACAGAAGCATAAGGAAGTACATTACATAGGTTTACTCTTTTTGCTTCTTCTATAATTTTTTGCAAAACAATAGCGCTGTCTGGCGTTGGTTTTGTATTTGGCATTGGACAAATTGTAGTAAAACCACCACAAACGGCGCTTTTGCTACCTGTTTCAATTGTTTCTTTATGCTCAAAACCAGGTTCTCTTAAATGGCAGTGCATATCAATCATTCCAGGTATAATATTAAAATTTGTACAGTCAATTATTTTGTCTGCTGTTTCTTCGATTTTATATCCTATTTTTTTTATTTTGTCATCTTCAATTAGAATATCTTTTTTGTCACATGTATTTGTTTTGTAATCAATTAATGTCCCATTTTTTAGTAATAGTTTCATGGTTTACCCTCCCTAAATTTCATTTTTTCCATCTTATCATTTTTTTTGACTTTTATCAATATATTTTGACAAAAAAGATATAAAAAGAAAGCCAACAGTAAATAACACTATTGGTTTTCTGCTCTCTCTTGTTTGGTTTAGGTTAAATATAGAATTCTTCTGATTAATCCTAATCATCTTCTATTCCAAACAGTAGTTCTGCTAAGGCCAAACCGCTCAAATCACGACTTTCCATTGTTGCCGCAATAGTATCTGCCAGATTTTCTCCTAAAGAATATAAGAAGATAATATATTCTTCATAATCATCAAAAATCTGATTATCAAACCACGGTTCGCAGCTTTGATTAATCCAAAACGCTAATTCGTAGTGACACCCATCAGGAATCTCTTCTACTTCTAAGAAAAATTTATTATGTTCATTCAAAAAATCACGTAAGACTGAACAGTCTAAATCTTCTGGAATGTCTACTAATTCCTCTATCCGTCCGTCCTTCATCAGGTCATCTACATGTTCCTCTTTATGCAATTTTTCCAATTGCTCAAAAAGAAATTGTTTCGCTTCTTTCCTTGTTGCCATATGTCTGTCTCCTTGTCTATTTATTTAAATTAGTTGCTTTAGAAATAAGAGAGAGCTTCCAACTAATTTATGTAAATATTATATCTTAGTTTCGTTCTTATGTCAATTGTATCTTTATATCATTTACGTTATATTTTTTAGCAAAAAAGCCTTGTTTTTCAACAAGACTCCTTTGCTTTTGACAAAATCAGATTAATACATTATCATTAACATTTCTGTTAATAACAATATTTGCTCATTTCTGCTTTTGTACAATAATAACTTTGCTACATCTTTTTCAAATACATCATAAATAGGTTCACAAATGTCTAGTACCTTCTCACTTATGCATTGTGTCAATACTATGTGGTACTCTCCATCCTTCTGTGATGCTAGTTTCATCCGAATTGCCTCTATTACATATTCGGGGTCTGCTGGTGAATCTGTCTTTTGTAGTTTTTCAACTACCTTGCCTACCTGTAACATTTCCTTGATGTTGTTCATATAAGAACCTCCTTATAAATTAATAGTAGCTTGCTTCTCTTAAAAATCTTACAAGAGAATGTTGCAATATTGTCACTTGTTATATTAACATAATTTATAATCGATTGCAAGTTTTTGTTTTTTATTATTTTTCAAATTCTCAGATACCTTATAACTACTACATTAAACCAACATATTGACAAAATTTCTTTTTTTATTTAAAATAGCACTAGAATAAATTTAAGGAGGAACTAAATATGTCAGATATCATGTCATACTTATTTGAAACAAAAGCTGTAAAATTCTGTGAAGAAAACAAACCATTTTTCTTAACATCAGGAACTATATCACCATACTTTGTAAACACACATTTCCTATATGGAAACGAAAAGGAAGCAACCGAATTCTTATCTTACATTGATACATTGCTAGCAGACCGAGTTAACCTACCAAAGAAAGTTTTTGATAAAGTTTTAGTACAATACGAAAATAATGAAATATTCAAATATACAATCGATACCATGATAAAAGCAATAACAGACAATGTTAATATAGATGAAATCGATTACATTTCTGGTGGAGAAAGAAGAGACTGGTATTTTTCTAATATGATTGCATATTTATTAAAAAAGCCACATCTAACTTTATTTAAAGATTTAGAAGCATTTGTAAGTCCTTATGACTTTTCATCTACAGAAAAAATAACAGATATTGAAGGAAAAACTGTATTAAATGCGTCAGACTTAGTAACAGCCGCTTCTAATTATGTTCGCTCATGGATACCAGCAATTAAAAACTTAAATGGTAAATTATTATGGACTTGCTATGTAGTAGATAGAAAACAAGGTGGAACAGAAATATTAGAAAAAGAAGGTATCAAAACAATACCATTAGCATTAGTTGATAACTCTCTATTTGAAAAAGCCTTTGAATTAGGAATTATTAATGAAGGTCAATTAGAAATGCTAAAAGGATTTTATCATGACCCATATGAAACTATGAGAAACTTTTTAATTAACCACCCTGAATTCATTGAAAATGCACTAAAATCAACAGATGAGAGAACTTTAAAAAGAGTAAAAACATTAACAGAAGGAAACCTATATAACTTGTAAACAACAATGATTTAATTATTGAAATTTTCTTTTCTAAATACTAATAAATAAAATGTAACAGTTTTGATTGAAAGTAATTGAATTAGAAATACTTAAAACTTTTTTATGGAAAGCTTCTGCGCTTGACGTGGAAAGGCACCATAAAAAAGTTTTAGTAGTTCTATGAAAATTATCTTGAACGATAAACTGTTACATTTTATTTATTAATATTTAGAAACTTTTTATTTCAAACATTATCCAAAATCAATGCTTTTTTACTATTTCATTACATCTAACCACAGTAACATTATCTGGTATATTTTTTAGCACTGTACTATTAGCACCAATTTTAACATTATTACCAATTTGAATTGGACCTAATACCTTTGCCCCTGCTCCTACCATAACATTATTTCCTATATCTGGATGTCTTTTATTTTTATCCTTACCAGTTCCCCCTAGTGTTGAATTATGATAAATTGTACAATCATCTCCTATAGTTGCTGTTTCTCCTATCACAATTCCCATACCATGATCAATAAATAGTCTTCTTCCTATTTTAGCTCCTGGATGAATCTCAATTCCTGTAAAAAATCTTCCTATTTGTGAAATTAACCTTGCTAAAAATAGTAACCTATGACGATATAAAAAATGAGCCAATCTATGAAAAACAAGTATGTGAAATCCTGGATATAAAATAATTGCTTCTAATATATTTCTGCAAGCTGGATCTTTTTCTTTTATATTTTTGGCATCTTCATATAATTCTTTAAAAAATAACATACATTATCACCTTATTATAGGATATGTATGTTATTAAAGATTGTCACAACAATTTCTCTAATTCTTTTATTTTATCACGTAATTCTGCTGCCTTTTCAAATTCCATATCACTTGCAAATTTCAACATTTGGTCAGTCAATTCTGTAATTACTTCTTGTATATTTTCGTTTTTCTCTAATTTATATTCTACACTAATATCTTCTACTGTTGTCATTGCAATATTATCACGTACAGATTTTTGAATTGTTTTTGGTGTAATTCCATGTTTTTGATTATATTCCTCTTGAATTTTTCTCCTTCTATTTGTTTCTGAAATAGCTTTTTCCATACTGTCTGTTAATTCATCAGCATACATTATAACAGTTCCATCTGTATTTCTAGCAGCACGTCCTATTGTTTGTATTAAAGACCTTTCTGAACGTAAAAAACCTTCTTTATCTGCATCTAAAATTGCTACTAAAGAAACTTCTGGTATATCTAAACCTTCTCTTAAAAGATTAATTCCAACTAAAACATCAAATTCTCCGGAGTCTTAAATTTCTTATAATTTCCATTCTCTCTAATGCTTTTGTATCTGAATGCATATAAGTTACTTTAATTTCTAAACCTTTCAAATATTCAGTTAAATCTTCAGCCATTTTTTTAGTTAGTGTTGTTACTAACACTCTTTCCTTTCGTTCTACTCTTATACGTATTTGTTCTAATAAATCATCAATTTGATTCGTTACTGGTTTTACCTCTATTTTAGGATCTAATAATCCTGTTGGCCTTATAATTTGTTCTACTACATTATCTTTGCTGTGTTCTTTTTCATAATCAGCTGGTGTAGCACTAACAAATACAACTTGATTTAGTCTTTGTTCAAATTCATCAAATTTTAGTGGTCTATTATCAAAAGCAGATGGCAAACGAAAACCATAATTAACAAGAGATTCTTTCCTTGCTCTATCACCATTATACATAGCTCTTACTTGTGGAATAGTTGCATGTGATTCATCTACTAATAACAAAAAGTCATCTGGAAAATAGTCAAATAATGTATATGGAGGGCTTCCCTCTTCCCTTACACTAATGTGTCTTGAGTAATTTTCTATGCCCGAACAAAATCCTGTTTCTCTCATCATTTCCATGTCAAAATTTGTTCTTTCTTCTATTCTTTGAGCTTCAATTAACTTATTTTGTGATTTAAAATATTTGACTCTTTCTTCCATTTCTTTTTCAATTGTCCCAATAGCTCTTTCCATCTTATCCTTTGTTGTTACATAATGAGATGCTGGTGAAATCAGAATATGTTTTCTATTACCTATAGATTTTCCTGTTAATGGATTAATCTCTGTAATTTTTTCAATTTCATCTCCCCAAAACTCTACACGAACTGCTGATTCAGATTGGTCAGATGGATAAATCTCTACTATGTCTCCTTTAGCTCTAAAGGTTCCTCTTTTAAAATCTATTTCATTTCTTGTATATTGCATTGTTACTAATTTTTTTAAAACTTGGTCCCTTGATTTCTTCATTCCTGAACGTAAAGATAACATCATTTCTTGATAATCAACTGGGTCGCCTAAGCCATATATACATGAAACAGAAGCTACAATGATTACATCCTTTGTTTCGAATAATGATAATGTTGCTGAATGACGTAATTTGTCAATTTCATCATTAATAGAAGAGTCTTTTTCAATAAATGTATCTGTTGATGGAATATAACTTTCTGGTTGATAATAGTCATAATAGGAAACGAAGTATTCAACGTTATTCTCTGGAAAGAACTCTTTGAACTCACTATATAATTGTCCCGCTAGTGTCTTATTATGTGCTAAAACGAGTGTTGGCTTTTGTACTTTTTCAATTATATTTGCCATTGTGAATGTTTTTCCTGAGCCCGTAACTCCTAGAAGTGTCTGGAATTTCTTACCTTCCATTATTCCTTTACTTAAATATTCTATTGCCTGTGGTTGGTCGCCTGTTGGTTTATAATCTGAATGTAATTTAAACATCTTTTTCTCCCTTTTTTCATAATACTAACTAATTTCTAGCCTTTTATATTGACTACAATCTATTTTTTCATTTAATAATTCTTCTATATTATTTTGACCTATCAATTCTTCTTTCTTTGGTTTTATTAATTTTTTAATATGATATTCTAATTTAGAAGCTGATACTCTATTTTCGCTTTCCCATACAGCTTCTAACTTTTTAGCAGTATGCGTATATGTATATTTTGCACAATTTATTTTACTAAAATGTTCTTTCATTCTATGTTCTATATCTGTTGTAATTCCTGTATAAATTGAATTATCTTCACATCGTAACATATAAGTATAATACATTGCTTTCTCCTCTTTTTATTAATTACTAGTAGCTATTTTTCTAATTTTAGCTATAAAAAATCCTTCATAAAATTCATTTGGTGCAACACATAATGTTCCTTCTATTTTAGTTGGTAAAAGCGGAAGAGTTTCAATTCCTTTAAAATTAATTGGTATAACTTCTAATTCTTTTTCTTTTAATATTTGCTGAATTATTTTTTCATTTTCATTTGCTAAAATTGAACAAGTTGAATATACCATTTCTTTTCCTGGTTTTAGTAACTTAATAGCTTTTCTTAGTAATGCTGTTTGTAATTCTACAGATTTTTGAATTAGATTAGTTGTAAATTTTTTTTCTAGCTTTTCATCTTTAAAATAAATCGTTCCACTTCCACTGCATGGAGCATCTAATAAAATTTGGTCAAAAGAAAAGAAATCATCTATTTTTCTAGCGTCTACGACCATAATATAAGCCTTAGCTCCCTGTTTTTCTAAATTATACTTTAAACGTTCTGCTCGGATTTTATTAATCTCACATGCTGTTATATTAGCCTTATTTTTTGTAATTGCTGCTATTTGTGTAGTTTTTCCGTCCTGGTGCTGCTGCTAAATCTAATATATCAGTTTCCTCTTTTGGTTCTAAAATAATTGGTGGTAACATAGAAGATAAACTCTGCATATAGATTTTTCCTTCTTCATATATTTTTAAATTTCTAAGTTCTCTTTCTTTATCTTCTTTTAATATAAAAGCTTCATTACTCCATTGTACCTTCTCATATTCTATGTGATTTTGCTTTAAAATACTTTCTATTTCACAAGTATCACTTTTTATGGTATTAACTCTAAATGTAGTTTTTCTTTTTATTTTATAACCTCCGTATTATTTTAGATGTATTTTCTTTTCCATATTGATTTTCTAACATTTCTATTAAAAACTCTGGTAATTTAGAATTCATTCTACTTCTCCTACTTTTAAATTTTATAGGTTATATTTATGTTATTTTATCATACTTTCTCAAAAAAGAATATATATTTATTGCACTTTTTTATTTTTTTCTATATAATATAAAATGGATTTTATAGCAAGGAGTGTATTAAAATATGGAACACTGGTCAGTAGATGATTATAAAAATTTCACAAATGGAAATAGTAAAGCAAGCAAATATAGAGCTAATAAGGTTTCAATTGATGGTCATACTTTTGATAGCCAAAAAGAAGCGGATTATTATTGTGAATTAAAGTTACGTCTTCAAGGTAATGAAATTAATGGTTTTTGTATTCAACCAACTTTTATTTTAGCTCCGAAACTAAAATATAAAGCAGATTTCATTGTTTTTCATAAGGATAATTCTACTGAAATTATTGATGTTAAAGGTGTTAGGACAAAAGAATATATTGCTAAGAAAAAAGTTTTTGAAGACAAATTTAACTTAAAAATAACAGAAATATAAAAAGTCAATAAATATATAATAAAAATATAGCTTGAATTGAAATTAATTGCGTTAGAAATTCTTAAATCATTTTAGGGAAATAGTTCACACTTGATGTGAAAGGGTGCCCTAAAATGATTTTAGAATTTATACAAAAATTAATTGAACGAAAGCTATATTTTTATTATATATTTATTGACTTTTTTATATTGCTTTTTAATTTTTTTCTTTAATGTTTATTTTTAATTTTCTAAAAGTTGCTTTATTTCCTCATTTCTCTTTACCTTCTTAGTAGTTGTTTTAATTAACTCTTGGTCTGTTAAAATCATATTTTTAATATATTTATAAGGTGGAAAAGTTTTATTAATTTCTTTAATCTTTTGCCAAATAACATCCTCTAGCTCTTCTTTAGATTTATCTGGATATTTTTCCTTAGCCACATCTTTATCATAAACCACTTTAACAGAAAGTTTAATATCATTTTTGTCATTCTTATCTGGCATACCATAAACAATACATTCTGCTACTTCATCTAATCGATTAATTAAAGTCTCTAACTCATCAGGAAATACTTTTTTGCCGTTTTTCAAAACAATCATATCTTTCTTTCTACCAGTTAAAAATAAATATCCTTCTTTATCAAAATAAGCTAAATCACCAGTATAGAACCATCCATCTTTTAAAACTTCATTTGTTGCTTCTTCATTTTCATAATATCCAAGCATTACATTAGGTCCCTTTACCCTAATTTCACCTATACCTTGCTCATCTTGATTATATAATTCTAGTTCTACATTTTCCATTGGAAAACCAATAGAGCCATATTTAACTTTTTTGACATTTTCTGCCGCAATTACAGGAGATGTTTCAGTTAATCCATATCCTTGTACTACATTGATTCCTAACTCATTAAATCCTTGTGCTACTTTTTTATCTAAAGGTGCCCCTCCAGAAATAACAAATCTTAAAGCTCCTCCTAATTCATTTAATATTTCTTTAAATAATTTTTTTCTAATATCAATACCGCAATTTCAATAATATATTGCTTAGTTTTTTAGCAAAAGCAACTACTTTAGTCTTTCCTTTTTTTGCTACTCCTTGCTCAATTCTTTTGTAAATAGCTTCTACTAATAAAGGAACACCTACAAATATAGAAACTTTATATTCTTTCAAATTTTGTGCAATATAACGAAGCCCATCTGGAAATACTGTAGTTACGCCAAAAGCAAGCATAACAATCATACAAGTTGAACCAAAGATATGATGAAATGGTAAAAATGC
>CANPAC010000043.1 GCA_947571975.1 uncultured Clostridium sp.
AAGAGTTGTAGATGATTAAAACAATGGCTAAAGTGTGCCTGTCCCAACTTAGCCACAAAATCTTAATTCCACCACAATTATCTAATATATACTATTATGCTCTTTTTATTTTACTTACTGCTAGCCCATCCCCAACTTCTAAAATTTCAGTATCTAAATTAGGATTTTCACTAACTTCTTTAATATATTCTCTTAAATTCCTAACAGCTGTACGTTGCTTATGTTTATTATAATCACTAAGCACATAACCTTTATATAAAATATTATCTGCAAAAATAATACCACTAGGTTTTATCATTCTTAATGCTTCTTTTAGAAAAAATGGATATTTTCCCTTTGCTGCATCAATAAAAACTGCATCATATCTTTCATTTAAAGTAGGTAAAATTTGGACAGCGTCTCCTTCATAAATTCTAATTTTGTCTTCTACTCCAACTTTTTTAATATTTATTTTTGCTTCTTCTATTCTATCCTTTTCTCTTTCTATTGTATCAATTCTGCCATTTGTAGCTAAAAAATTTGTAAAGCATATTGCAGAATATCCTACTGCTGTTCCTATTTCTAAAATTTTTTCTGATTTTGATTTGCTTAAAATTTTTTCTATTATTTCTAATGTGTCATCCATAATTATTGGTATATGCTCTTCTAATGCTTTTTGTTTTATTTTTTCTAATTCTTGTACATTCATTATCTTGTTTCTCCGTCTGTTTTAATATTGCCTATTTTACTTTTAATTCCTTTTGCCCAATTCATAAAACATTGTTTTAAATCAATTCCTCTTTTTGTATAATAACTAAATTGAGCAACTATTTCCTCATCTTGCATAATTAAATTTGCTGCTTCTTATATAGTTTTACCATTTATAAGATAGTCCTTTAATTTTCTTCTAACATTTTCCCTATTAGCTACATCTTCGTCTAATTTAGCTTCTTTTCTTTGTTGTTCTAAACGTTTTCTTGACAATTCCTCCTCAACTTGATATGTAGCATTTTTTAATGAAAACTTTCTATTTTCTTTTTTTTCCATTAATTCACAACCAACCTTTTCTTTATATATCAATTAATTTTTTAATTAATGTCTGTTTGCTCTTTCTCTTTCTTTGCTATCTAATATCTTCTTTCTTAAACGAATAGATTGTGGTGTAACTTCTACTAATTCATCATCTTGAATAAATTCAATTGCTTTTTCAAGTGACATTTGAATTGGTGGAACTAAACGAAGTGCTTCATCTGAACCAGAAGCTCTAGTATTTGTTAAATGCTTCTCTTTACATACATTTATACTTAAATCTTCTCCTCTTGAATTTAGACCAACAATCATTCCTTCATATACTTCTACACCTGGTCCGATAAACAAATCTCCCTTATCTTGTGCATTATATAATCCGTAAGTTACTGATTTTCCATTTTCAAATGCTACTATTGTTCCTCTAACACGTGCTTGAATATCTCCTTTAAATGGCTCATAAGAATCAAATATGTGATTCATTGTTCCTTCACCTTTTGTGTCTGTTAAAAATTCTGTACGATATCCAATTAATCCTCTTGCTGGAATTTTAAATTCTATTTTAGTATGCCCCGCTTCAGCTGGCTCCATATTTACCATTTCAGCTTTTCTTCTACCTAATTTTTCAATTACATTTCCTACACAATCATCTGGAACATTTACAACTAAGCTTTCAATTGGTTCACATTTTACACCATCAATTTCTTTAAAGATAACTTTTGGTCTTGATACTAAAAGCTCAAATCCTTCTCTTCTCATTGTTTCAATTAAAACAGATAAGTGTAATTCTCCTCTTCCTGATACTTCAAAAGAATCTGGTGATTCTGTTTCTTTTACTCGCAAAGATACGTTTTTTTCTAGTTCTTTAAATAATCTATCTCTAATATGTCTTGATGTAATAAATTGACCTTCTTTTCCTGCAAATGGCCCATTGTTTACACTAAATGTCATAGAAACTGTTGGCTCATCAATATCAACAAATGGTATTTTTTCTGGATTATTAAAATCACAAATAGTATCTCCTATGTTAATATCAGGAAGACCTGCAAGTTCAATAATATCTCCTGCTTTTCCTTCTTCTACTTCAACTTTGTTTAATCCAACATGTGTATATACTTTAGCTATTCTACCTTGTGTAATTTTGTCTTCTTTTCCACAAATAGATACTGGCATACCTGTTTGAATAACTCCTCTTTCTACCCTACCTACTGCAATTCTTCCTACGTAATCATCATAATCAATATTAGAAACTAGCATTTGTGCTGGTCCTTCTTCGTCACAGTTAGGTGCTTTAATAGTATTTATCATAGTTTCAAATAAACAACTTAAATCTTCTGTTTCATCATTTAAGTCCATTTTAGCAATTCCATTTTTAGCAGAAGCATATACAACAGGAAATTCTAGCTGTTCATCTGTAGCATTTAATTCAATAAATAGTTCAATAACTTGGTCAACTACTTTTTCAGGAGTTGCTCCAGGTCTATCGATTTTATTAATAACAACAATTGGCTTTAATCCTAAAGCTAAAGACTTTTTCAAAACCTCTCTAGTTTGTGGCATTGCACCTTCAAAGGCATCTACTAAAAGTAAAACACCATCAACAGTTTTTAAAACTCTTTCTACTTCTCCTCCAAAGTCAGCATGTCCAGGTGTATCTACTATATTTATTTTTACATCATCATGCATTACTGATGTATTTTTAGAAAGTATAGTAATTCCTCTTTCTTTTTCTTGGTCATTAGAATCCATTACTCTTTCTTGTACTTGCTCATTTTCTCTAAAAATATGACTTTGTCTAAGCAATGCATCTACTAATGTAGTCTTTCCATGGTCTACGTGTGCAATAATTGCAATATTTCTAATTTTTTGATTGTTCATTTTTATTACTCCTTTTTAAAGAGATTTCCTTAAATCCCTTTTCTCAATCCCTAAATTATACATCTTTTTTATTATTTTGTCAATTCCATAATATTTTCCATTATTTCATTAGTGATTTTTTCTAGTACTTCTTTGTCTTTGCTTCCTTTATATTGGCTATAGTCTAATGGTTTCCCATATGTAATTGTGACTTTTCTTTGTTCTTTTGTTCCTCCTTTTATTCCACATGGTACTACTTTTGCTCCACTTCTTACAGCAAAAAAGGCAACTCCATCTTTTAGTTTTTCTCCTTTTTCTAATCCATTTCTTGTGCCTTCTGGAAATAATGCTATACATTGTCCGTTTTTTAATGCTTTTAGTGATTCTTTAATTGCTGTTACATCTTTTTCGTCTCTTTTTACATGAATTGCCTCAAATACATTTCCTAAAAAATTCAAAAATGGATTTTTTGCTAACTCGTCTTTTGCTAAAAATCTCATATCTCTTTTAGCTGTAGCTACCATTAATGGCGGGTCTAAATATGTTCTATGATTTCCACAAAAAATAAGTGGCTCATCTTTTGGGATGTTTTCTAACCCTTTAATTTCTGCTCTATAATAAATTTTGCACCATAAATATATTGCTCCTCTTACAATCCATTTGATAAATTTTTTCATTTTTTCTCACTCTTCCTTTAAAATTTATAATCAAAATAAATATATTGATATTTAAGCCTGTGTAGCTAGTTTCATTTTGCAAAACCTTTTTCTTGTATTAGATTTACAATTTTTTCTACTACTTGTTCAATTGTCATATCACTTGAATCTATATAAATCGCGTCTTCTGCTTGTTTTAGAGGTGCTACTTCTCTAGTAGAATCTCTTTTGTCTCTATCTATTATATTTTTTAGTGTTTCTTCATAAGAACAATCTATACCTTTTTCATGATTTTGCTTTACCCTTCTTCTAGCTCGTTCTTCTGGCGTAGCGTCTAAATATATTTTTACATCAGCATTAGGAAATACAACTGTTCCTATGTCTCTTCCTTCCATTATAATATTTTTTCCTTGTGACATTTTTCTTTGTAGGTCTAATAATTTTTTTCTTACAATTGGCATGACTGAAACAGGTGATACCATACTATTTACTTGGTCTTCTCTTATTTTTTTACTTACGTTTTGACCATTTAAAAAGACTTCTCCATTTTCTTTTAATTCAATGTTAATAGTTTCTAATATCTCTTTTATTTTTTCTTCATCTTTTATATCAACTTTTTCTTGTAATAAATTAAGTGTAACACAGCGGAACATAGCTCCTGTGTCTATGTTTATAAGTCCTAATTGCTCTCCTACATTTTTAGTTATTGTTCCTTTTCCAGCTCCTGCTGGACCATCTATTGCAACAATAAATGACATTTTTCTACCTCTCTTCTCCAAAAAAATTATCCATTTTTGTTTGGTAATTTATTTTTGAATGCTCTGTTTTAAACATATTCATTCTATTTTCTTCTTTTTTCTTAGGTAATTGTATTTCATTTTCCACATTTATTCCTTCTTTATTGCTCTGGTACATAAATATTTTTTGCTACTACATCTAATTGGACAACATTCATTGCTGTTAATTTTTCAATTTCTTTTTTAGCTTTTTCTTTAAAATCTTTTAATCCTTCTACTACATTATATCCATACATAATTGTAACTTCCATATAGATTTTAGCTCCATCACCATAATTTTCTACTCTTGTTTTTAAAATTTTATAAATTGCTGGTGTTTGTACTGCTAAGTATTCTACAATTTGTCTAAATACTAAATCAGAAATTGTAAATTTCCCCATATAGCTAAATGTAGGTCTTATTATTGATTTTTCTGATATGTATGGCTGTTGACCTTTTCCTTTTGATTTAAAAATTTGAAGTGGGTCTAATAAATATCCTGAAAAGTCTTTTTTTATTTCAAAAGTTGGCACTGGAATAACGTGTTTTCCTTCTGTTACTCTTATTCTTCTTGCTGTTTTCATTTCAGCTTCTGTTGCTACATCTGTTATATATATAGTTTCTGATATTTCTGGTAATCCTAAATTTGCAGCAATTTTTTGTACCATTCCATCAGATGTTCCTAAAATTAAAATGCTTTGAGGTTTATATTTTTTTAATGCTTTTATAATTTCTTGTTTTTCTTCTTCTTCATAAAAAAGAGCGTGTTTAACTGTTGCAACTTTTGTTGCTGCCTTTTTTGCTGATTCTCCTGCTATTACTTCGTTGTCTTTTATTAATAGTCCATCGTCTATAATAAAATGTGTGTCTTTTTCTCCTGCAACCATCTGGGCTCTATAACTTTTTCCTGTTCCTGATGGTCCTACAAATGCATATACTTTTATTTTGTTAGCAAATGGTAACATTTCTTTTATATCTTCTAATATCATTGTTTTCTCCTTTATTTTAAGTCTTGTATATTTTACTATATATACTATTTTTTTTCAAGGTTTTAGAGATTCAAGTTTTTACTTTTTGTAAATGAATGTATAATATATTCATTTGCAAAAAAGTCGAAACTTGAATTTAGAGATGAAAACCACAAAAGACGCCTAAATTAATGGCGTCTTGTTGCAGTTCACTGAAAATATATTATAGCTAGAACGCTAGAACCAGACGGAATGAATTGCGGTTATTGCCACCACCAACAACTCTAGCAAAAGCAAACACGCCGACCCTTAGTTCTATTATCGTAAGCGCCTCCATGAGCAAAAAACGAACCACTCGTATATGGAAAAATAGAATGATTTTCTTGCCAACTAGTAGTACCGTTGCCACTTATAGATGTTTCTAAAATTGCGTCTCCATATCCATATCTTGCATTTTTATAAGCATTATAATTATTTGTATCACTATCACTTGAATTATATGGATATACTGTTGCATATTTTGTACTTAGCGTCTTATATCCTTCTAAATTTACTGTTGTATTTGCAAATGAGCTTCCACATGCACTATTTCCATTACTTATATATGATGATATATATTCCCATGCTCCTCCTGATAAATCATATATTCCATATATATTTCCTGTTGAACTTGCCTTTGCTCCTGTTGCTGTATTGTAATCATTTGTTACACTTGAACTACTTGAAGCATTTGTGCTTCCTCCTCCGTTTCCAGTTACACAGTTACTGTTATTATTTATATCTATTTCATGTCCATTTCTTCCATACTGACTATGTGTTAAATATGCTACTGCTCCCCATTCGCTGTTTTTCATTAAATGGCTTTCTTTACTTCTATCATATTCATGAGATTTTGTATAGCAATCTCCTATTGATATATTTTTCCAACTTTGCACTTTTGGAACAACTTTTATAGTTGTTCCACTTCCCATTGAATTTGCTGTTGCATCACTGCGGCTTGGTTCATATTTTGCTACCCATATTCCTGATAGTTCACTATCCCATTCTCCATTTTTAAAATTGTTACTTGTTCCATCTCTAAATGCAGGGTGAACTATATAACTTTTTCCATTTGAAATTATTTCTTTTGCTGTTCCTATTTGCTGTCTTACTGTTCCATTTACCTCTCTTATTCCTTTTCCGTCACAATATCCTGTTATTTCGCTACTTGTGTTACTTGCATAATATGTTATTCTATATGCATATCTTGGTATCCACACAAAATAACTTTCTACTTCTCCTATTTTATTTTTTGCATTTGCCCACTGGCTATCTAAGTTATCTTCAGTTCCTGTCTTTGCTTTATAATTATACCATTCTGGGTCACTTGCTGTTGTTTCTGTTTCACTAAATCCATTCCATTTTACTGGTGTCATATTTCCTAAGGTTGGTGCATTTGGTTTTTCTATAACATTATCATTTGTGTCTAACCATATGACTTCTATTCTTCCATATGCTTGTGAAAATTCTACTGGTATTTGTGTTACTTCTATTGTTTCTTCTGCTGTTTTTTGTATCTTTTCAGTTGTTGCTTTTACTTCTACTTTATATGTTCCGTTTAAAGTTGTTTCAAATGTTCCTGTTTTTCCATTTACTGTTCCTGTTAATTCTGTTCCATTATCTAAATTTATAACAGTAATAGAATTTACCTGTTCTACTTCATTTGTTACTTCTACTGTTATCGTTACAGTTTTTCCACTTAAAGTTTTGTTTACCTCTATTTCAGGTACAACACCTTTACTGCTTTCAAAACTTATTATCTTTCCTGTATTTTTATCTATTGTTGCTGCATATCCATCTTTTTCTACTACTATTGTATTTTCATCTTCTGACACAATTGTAGCATTTATTTTTTTTATTTCTTCTTTAAAAATATCTACATCAAATTTTCCATCTTCATTATAGCTTGCCATTACTGCTAATTTTATTTCTTCCTCTGCTTTTGCTTTAGTTGTATCTGTTTCAGCATCATTTGCTTTTGTCAATATTCCATTATCCCCTATTAATGTTACTATACTTATTCCTGCTAATATTAATAATACTATTATCGTAATTACTAATGCTATTAGTGTAATTCCTCTGCTTCCAAGGTTTTTCTTAAATTTTGATATACTTTCCATTTTTTCTCCTCTTTCGTTTTTATTATTTATCGCTTAAACCAAAGTTATGCTTTTTTCATATTAGAAGTATATCAACAATTTTTTATAGTGTCAATTAGTGTCACTAGGTTAACATTTTTCTGTTACAAATCAAGATTTTTCCTTCTAAGCTGACCACAAGCTGCATCAATATCTGAGCCAAGCTCCCTTCTAATTGTAGCAACAATTCCATGGTCATTCAAATAATCTCTAAATTTCATAATATTTTCATTTGAACTTTTACTATACTTTCCATTGTTGATCTTATTAATAGGAATCAAATTAACATGGCACAACATACCTTTTAATAACTTTACTAAACCTTTAGCATCCTCTAAATTATCATTATTATCTTTAGCTAACGCATATTCAAAAGATATTCTTCTATTAGTTTTATCAATATAACTTTTACAAGCTTGCAGTAATTCTTCAATTGGATAAGTATTATTTACAGGCATCATACTACTTCTTTTTTCATTATTTGTTGCATGTAGTGAAATAGATAATGTACATTGTATATTTTCCTCTGCTAACTGATAAATTTTAGGTACTAAACCACTAGTTGATATACTAATATGCCTTGCTCCTATATTTAATGCTTTTGGATTATTAATTTGTTTAATAGCATTTACTACATTATCATAATTGTCTAATGGCTCTCCAATTCCCATGAATACTACATTTGATATTCTTTCTTTTGTATCTTGTTCTACTCGTATAATTTGTTCTATTATTTCTCCACTACTTAAATTTCTAATAAAATTAATACCTGTAGATGCACAAAACTTACATCCCATCTTGCATCCAATTTGTGAAGATACACAAATACTATTCCCATGATGATATCTCATTAGCACTGTTTCTATAGCATTTCCGTCTAATACATCAAATAAGTACTTTATAGTTCCATCTTTTGATTCTTGTTTTTTCAAAATATTAAAATTACACATTGTATAATTACTCTTTAATTTTTCTCTTAATTCTAATGATATATTTGTCATTTCGTCAAATGTTTCTACTTTTTCTTCATATATCCATTTGAATATTTGCTCTGCACGAAATGGTTTTTCTCCTATTTCTTTTAGTTCGTTTTTTAGTTCATCTAAATTATAATCCTTTATATTTTTCATTTTCATAATCATTCCTTCCTTTTAAGCACAAATCAGAATAAATAGACTTCTAATTTATAGTATTATTCAAACTGCTATAGTCCTTTCTATTTTAAAAATGAAATTTCCTAATAATTGCTTCTTTTATTTCTTTAGAACATAGAACTAAACAAATTACCAAATTCAAAAGTGAAATACAAGTTGCAATTATACTCAAAGTTTTATCTTGAACAATGTGCTCTGTTACAAAAATTACTGGTAGCATACTAAAAAGCACAATAATTAATTGATATATGGCATATTTCATATATTTTTTATAGCTAACAATTGTTAGAACCAACATCGTAAAATTTGCTATCATAATCATAATAGGAATAGCAATATTAACAGACCATCCTAATTTTCCTAATAAATAATCAATGTATACTGTTAATACTGAAAGTGCTAATAATTGTAACAGCACATGTCCAGCTATATTAATATTTCTTTTGATTGAATACATAACAATAATCCAAACATACAAAATCCCTGCATTTGTTAATGCTGACCATGGTATATTAGGTGTTGTTAATTTATTTATTATGAATAAAATAAGTGCAATTACCACTGATACACTCATTAATATTTTTATAATTTTATTAGTTTGTTTTGCTTTTATTTTCTCTGGATATATCATCTAAAACACCATTACTTTCTATTTGAATTTTAATACCTTTACTTTTCAAAAACTCATAAAATCCTTTTTCTATGTTATTATCTTGTAAAATAGATGTAAAAGTAAACACCATTTTATTTTCAAAAGTACAGCTAGAACATTTTATTCTTTCAACAGGTTCTGGAGCAATTAACATTAAAAAGTAATCAATATAATCTTTATATTTTCCTATAATACCAATTCTTCCTATATTAGAGAATGTTGTTGTTGTATATTTTCTAATTTCAATATAGCTTAAACGCACAATCGCTTTTTTTAATATTAATGGAATTGGCCTAATCAGCGGATTATTTCCTATCTTCACATTAGCTGACATTGTTTTTATAATTTCTTCTTCTGTTAGTCGCTTTTTAAAATCTCTTTTTACAAAATCTAAAATTTTATCAAATGTATCAATATTATCTTTTTTCATTTCTGCTTCTACTGTAATATAAGAAAAAAAGTTAGAAATCGTATTAGATGGAAAATATTTTTTCAAATTCACTGGAATACATACCTTTACTGGCTTTTTTCCTTTTGCTTTTTTATAATTTTCCTGATAAATACTAAAAATAAGTACAGCTGTTAAATATTGCGTTATTGTAGCATTTTGTTTTTCGCATTCTTTTTTAAGTTCTTCTAAATCAATAATTTCATGAATTGCACTAATTGCTCCTAACGGAATCTTTCTTCCTTTTAAAATATAAGCTTTTTTACTAGAAGCATTAGATTTTGCCTTTTTATCATAGTTTTTCATATAACTATCTTCTGTGTCATATTCTATCTTTTTTGTTTTTCTTTCTTCTGAATCTAGTTCATCAGGATATTTTAATTCTAAATATGTATAAATTATTTCTTTTAAAAAAGTTGCGCCACTATTTCCATCTGTTAATGAATGGAAAATATCAATATTAACTTTATTTTCAAAATAAGTAACTTTAAATAAATAATTGTTATTACGATGTGGTTCTATATATTGACATGGATAATCTTTTTCTTCTTCTATTTTAGGAAGTTTCGTATTATGCTCTAAATAATACCAGAAAAAACCTGGTTTCATTCGGACCTTAAAAGATTTATATTTTTCTAAAGCTTCTTTTACCGCTTCTTCTAAAATCTCTGGTTCCACCTTTTCTTTCAAAACAGCAGACAATCGAAATACTGTACTATATTTCTTTCCATTTGATATTGGGAAAATCTTAGCCGAATTGTCTAATCTCCTCCAATATAATTTGCTCTCTTTCTTCTTTTTCATAGCTTTTTGTTCTCCTTTTTTCAATGACTAAATAATGACTAAATTTGTGGCTAAATTGGGATGGCTAAATTGGGACAGGTACAACATGACCATTTTTGGCTAAGTTGTACCTGTCCCAATTTAGCCATTCGAATTTATTAATTAAGATTATCAATAATTTCTTGATAACCTTGATGTTCTAAGTATTTGCCACTATTTTTTTCAATCATCCATATATGACCTGCTTTGTCAAACTCTTTTATTTCGATTCCGAACACCTACCTCTTGTGCTCTTCTTTCTAGTATATGAACATCTGGATTTAGTATATCATATGTTCCTGTTAGGACAATTACATTTTTTAGTTTTGATAAGTCTCCATCAATTGGATTTACTAAATAATTGTTTATTCCATCTTCTCCTGCATAGGCTATCCCTGCTAGTTTTAATGCTTCTTTGTTTAATTGTTTGTCATTTTTTTGTACTTCGTCTATTTTAGGATTGTTTAATCTTACATCTAACCATGGTGATATTAAAATGGTTTTTGCTGGCATAGTTATATTTTCTTTTCCTATTTTTTGTTCTAATGCTAGTGTTAAGCCTCCTCCTGCTGAATCTCCCATAACAATTAATTGGTTAGGGTCTACTTTTTCTATTATTTCTTTATATAATGGCTCTACCATTTTAAAGACATCTTTATAATTGTATTTAGGTGTTAATGGATAATCTGGCATTATTACTGTTGCTTTTGTATCGTCTACTATTTTTTCAATAAAATCCCAATGTTGCTTAGTGGCTTCTGCTACGTATGAACCCCCATGAAAGTATAATATTACTTTATTTGATTTTTCACTATTTTTAGGAGTTACAATAAATACGCTTCTATCCATGTATTTTTTTGTTTCTAAGTTGCAGCTTTCTTTTACTTCTTCTGGTACCTTGGTTTGTATGTCTACTATCCAATAGTACGCTAAAATTGCTAATGCTATGGTTACTATGATTAATATTATTCCGTATTACTATTTTTGCTGTTTTCATTTTATTTAACCTCTTTTTGATTTTTTTGTTATATTCAATAAAAACCACCTAAATTACGATTTTGTAAACAGTATTAAATTGCTACAAAATCTAACCTCTGCGATATTTATCCATACATAACTTTTAGTATTTTCTAATACCTAATTTTTAACCTATTTTATCATAGTTAAAATAAAAAAGCTATACAAATTTTCTAAAGAATTTCTTAAAAAACTTGTATAGTTCTAATTTATCCAAACAATCCACGTTTTTTTACTGGTGGTTGCTCATTCATTGTTTTTGCTAGTTGTGTTAACAATTCTCTTTGCTCTTTTGATAATCTTTTTGGTGTTTGAACTGTTACAGTAAATACAAAATCTCCTATACTACTTGAATTTACTGATTTAAATCCTTTATTTCTGATAGTAAATTTTGTTCCTGTTTGCGTACCTTCTGGTATTTTATATGTTTCTTTTGAACCATCTACCATAGGAATTTCTAGTTCAGCTCCTAATGTTGCTTGAGTAATTGTAACTGGTACTTCGCATAACACATTATTTCCTTTTCTAGTATAAATACTATGCTTTTTTATTCTAACTGTAA
Organism: uncultured Clostridium sp.; assembly: GCA_947571975.1. Lineage (GTDB taxonomy): Bacteria > Bacillota > Clostridia > TANB77 > CAG-508 > CAG-269. The sequence continues at coordinate 12,095 of CANPAC010000043.1, forward strand.
TATATAAGTCACCTTTTGGTCCACCATTTTCTCCTGGTTCGCCTTCTCCTCTTAATACTACAGTTTGATTATCATCTATGCCAGCAGGAATTTTTACTTTGATTTTTGGTTGCTTTCTTACAGTTCCCTTTCCACGACAGTTTTCACATGGTTCTTTTATTATTTCTCCTGTTCCATGGCAAGTTGTACATGTTCTTCTTGTTTGCATTTGACCTAGAATAGTATTTTGTACTGCCGTTACTTGACCTGTTCCATTACAAGTTGTACATTTCATTTTAGAAGTACCTGGCTTAGATCCACTTCCATGACAAACTTCACAAGTGTCATCTCTTGTGATGATAACTTCTTTTTCTACTCCTAAAAAAGCTTGTTCAAAGGTAATGTCCATTGCTAAATTTAAATCAGCACCTTTTCTAGGACCTGTTTGTCTTCTATTTCCGCTTCTACCTCCAAATCCTCCTCCAAAGAATGATGAAAAAATATCTCCTAAATCTCCAAAATCACCAAAGTCAGAACTACTATAAGAATAGTATCCTCCTTGACCGCCAAATGGTCCTCCTGCTCCTCCAAATCCTTGTGGGTCAACTGTTCCAAATTGGTCATACATTCTTCTTTTTTGAGGGTCAGATAGGTTTTCGTAAGCTTCATTAACTTCTTTAAATTTTGCTTCTGCTTCTTGTTTATTGTCTGGGTTTGCGTCTGGATGATATTTTTTAGCGAGCTTACGATAAGCTTTTTTTAATTCATCATCTGTTGCATTTTTATTAACACCTAGAACTTCATAATAATCTCTTTTAGTTGCCATGTCCCTTATTCTCCTCTTTCTAAATTTTCTCTATCTTTTGCTAAATCATGTGAGCTATATCCGTTTTCCACATAATATTCTATCCATTTTTTTTGGCTATCAGAAACCATCGCACTATCATACATAATTTTTTTATAATAATTTCCCATTTTAGCAGTACTCATCCATCCTTTATCTCCTAGTAAAAATTCTAATGGATTTTGTTTACCACTTTGCTCAAATTCTTTCTTTAATTTTTCATCATTTTTCATTACTAGATATGCAAGACCTATGTGAGAACTTATATTATCTGATGAAATTTTTTCCCCTTCTTGATTAATTAAACATACTTCTTCTTCCATAATTCTCCTTTTACTAAAGTTTGAGGTTGGATTTATATATTCTTATTCCAACCTCGTAACTTAAAGTCTACTTTTTATTTATTATCATCGTCTTCTACTTTGTAATCTGCATCATATACATTTCCATTATTGTTTGCGTCTGCTCCTGCTGCTTGGTCTGCCCCAGCTTCTGGCCCTGCACCTGCTGCTCCATTTGGATTTGCTGCTTTATATAATTTTTCTGACATATCATAAAATACCTTTGTCAATTTTTCAGTTGCTTCTTTGATTTTTTCAGTGTCATTTGTTTCTAATGCTTTTTTGGTGTTTTCTATTTCTGTTTCTACTTTTGCTTTTTCTTCCCCACTGATTTTGTCTCCTAAGTCGTTTAGTGTTTTTTCACTGTTGTATACTAGGCTTTCCGCATTATTTTTTACTTCAATTTCTTCTTTTTTCTTTTTATCTTCTTCTGCATGTGCTTCTGCATCTTTTACTGCTTTGTCAATGTCTTCATCTGTTAAGTTTGTTGATGCTGTAATTGATACATCTTGACTGTTTCCTGTTGCCATATCTTTTGCAGATACATGAACTATTCCGTTTGCGTCAATATCAAAGGTTACTTCTATTTGTGGTACTCCTCTTGGTGCTGCTGGAATTCCTGTTAATTGGAATCTTCCTAATGTTTT
>CANPAC010000044.1 GCA_947571975.1 uncultured Clostridium sp.
CGTCATTTTTTGCGATATTTATATAATACTTAGTTTTGAACGTGAGAGAGGCTCCTTTTTTTGGAAGTTCTCGAAAACAGTCGAGAAAAATGTGTTAGCTACTATTGCATCTTCATCAAACACTTTCAAATCATTTGTAGCTGCATAATATTCTCTGTTTTCATAAAACTTAAAACAGATTGCCAGTTCAGACTCATGTTCTTGCGTTATCGATATTTCATCCGCATAAGCTACACAACTGACAATTTCTTTTAGGATTTCTTGAATGTGTTCTAGATAATTTCTTGTTTCCTCTACGAAACATTGCCGACTAACATTAATCTGTTTGTCTTCTCTTGTTAGCTTAATAACTCCCTTCATTTTTGCTGCCTCCTTATTGAAAAAAATTTTTGTTTTTTCGGAGGCAAAAGTTAATAGCCTCCGAAAGTTTCCGAAAGGCATATCACCTTTTTTCATATTTATTATAACATAACAGTTTACATATTGCAATTTTTTACCAAAAACTGTTGTAATATTTTCACTTTATGTATATAATCTTATTAACAATGAAAGGGGGAAATTTTATGAACGAAGAAATAAGCGTTCAAAATAAGTTATTTGGAAAAACATTTTTCTGGATGTTTTTAGGCCTATTAGGTTCTGGAATTATTGCATGGTACACATATGCTTCTGGTCTATTTATAAATATACTAATGGGTGATTATTTTAATATTTTACTTATTGTTGAATTACTAGTAGTTTTAGGATTTAGTCTTTTATTTAAAAAACTGCCACCTATCGCAGTAGGTATATTATATTTTGTGTATTCAATGATTAATGGAATTACATTATCTACAATATTTGTTGTTTTTGAGTTAAGTTCTATCATCTATGTATTTGGTATTTCAGCTTTAATTTTTGCTGCATTAGGACTTATAGGATATAAAACAAATAAAGATTTAACTTCATGGGGCCCTTATTTATCAGTGTTTTTAATAGCTGGCATATTACTTAGCATTGTAAATGTATTCATTTTAAAAAATACCACTTTTGAACTTATCTTAGATTGGTTAATCTTAATTTTATTTTTCAGTATTACTATTTATGATATTAACAAAATGAAACTTTTACAAGAAGACCCTTCTATTGATAATGATAAGATTCACATTTATTGTGCTATGCAATTATACTTAGATTTTATTAATATTTTCTTGAGAATTCTTTCTATTTTTGGTAAACGAAGAAATTAGAACTCAAGCGAAAAAGAAAGATGGTCTCAATGAGACCACCTTTTTTTTCTTTCATTTGCTAAACATACTATCTTTTCTAACAAAGAATATACTTCAGAATTACCTGTTATGACAAATTGTGGATGATGTTCAAGATTCGCTTTATTAGTATATAACATTATCTTGTCACCTTTCACCTCCACCTTTTTGCCTGTCTCTATACAATTGAGAACAAGGTATCCTTCTTGCCGCATAATTTCATCTTGAATTTTATCTACCTCAGATTCGAACTCTTCGAACCATTCAGCTCTCATAACGCCTACATAATTTTGCTCATTCGAGATGAATTCTGCCTCATACTTTTGTTTTCTTTCATTCTTAATTCTTTGTATCATCCTTGCCACCCATTTTTCCTATAAACTAGGACCTTTCTACTTTTTTTCTTAACTTTAATTATACTACTTTATGTTATTTTATGCAACATTTGACAATTAATTTTCGTTTCGTTATAATATACTCTTGAAAGGATGGAATTACTATGACTTTTACTTTTGAAAGAAGAATTAATTATTACGAAACAGACCGAATGGGAATAGTTCATCACTCTAACTACATTCGTTTTTTAGAAGAAGCAAGATGTCAAATGTTAGACACTTATAATATGCCTTACTCTGCTTTTGAAAAACAAGGTGTTATGATTCCTGTACTTGGTGTAAATTGCAATTATAAATCACATGTTACATTTGATGATATTATTGAAATCAAACCTTTTGTAAAAGAATTTAATGGTATACGTTTAACTATGGAATATCAAGTAACTAATAAAAAAACTGGTGATTTAGTCTTAATCGGTGAAACTAAACATTGCTTTACTGATATGAATTTAAAACCTATTCGTTTGCAAAAACAAATCCCAGAATTTTATGACAAATTTATTAGCTTGAAAACAGAAAACAAAGAATCTCTTTAGATTCCTTGTTTTTTATATAGTAGGAAAGTTCTCCTTGTAGGAGGACTTTCTGTACTAGAGAATTATGACGAGCCTTAGATTTTCTTAAGATTTACATTTGTTAGAAAATCTTAGGCTCGCTTTTTTATTTTTAGAAATATCTTTTTAATAAACCTTCAAAACCTCTTCCATGTCTTGCTTCATCTTTACACATTTCATGTACTGTATCATGAATAGCATCATATCCTAATTCTTTTGCTCTTGTTGCTAACTCTTTTTTACCCATACAAGCTCCACATTCAGCTTCTGCTCTTAAAGATACATTTTTCTTTGTATCTGGATAAACAACTTCTCCTAATAGTTCTGCAAATTTAGCAGCATGTTCAGCTTCTTCTAAAGCATATCTTTTAAAAGTTTCTGCTATTTCTGGATATCCTTCTCTATCTGCTTGGCGGCTCATTGCTAAATACATTCCAACTTCTGTACATTCTCCTGTAAAATTATCTTTTAGACCTTTTACAATCTCTGCATCTAGACCTTGTGCTACTCCAATTTTGTGCTCATCTACATATTGATTTGCTCCTTGTGTTTCTACTTTTTCTTCAAATTTTTCTTTTCCTGCTCCACATTGTGGACATCTTTCAGGTGCTTCTTCACCAAAATGAATATATCCACATACTTTACATACATATGCTTTCATAATTAATACCTCCTTAATATTCTTTTTTGATTATATATTTTTTTCTAATTTTGTCAATCTTTTTTTCAAAAAAACTTTCATTTTTTATAATTTTATGATACAATTTAGAAAATTTCAAAAAGATTTGTCAAAAGATGAAAGGAAGGAAAAATTATGGAGCTAAATAGATGTAGTAGATGTGGGAATTTTTATGTATCAGAAGGTAATGTATGCCCTAAATGTAGTATGAAAGACGGTGTTGAATTTTCGACTTTTAAATCTTATGTACAAGAGAATGGTTTTGAAAATTCTTTAAATGCTATTTCTAACGATACTGGAATTTCTGTAAAAAATTTAAATCGCTTTATGGGATATTCTGAATTTCAAGATTATCAAAAAGAGTTAAATAATATTGAAGAATTAAAAAATGCAATTAGAGAATTAGATAATAATTAATAATTATAGTAATGTTGATATATTAATATATCAACATTTTAAAAATAGAAAGGTTGATATCTATGGAAAATGTTTTTAACTTATTAGAAGAAAGAGGTTATATTGAACAGATGACTCACCCAAAAGAAATTAAAGACTTATTTGGAAAAGAATCTGTTCCTTTTTATATTGGAATTGACCCAACAGCAGACAGTTTGCATGTTGGTCATTTCGTTTCTTTAATGGTAGCTAGTCATATGCAAAAATGTGGTCATAAACCTATTATTTTAGTTGGTGGTGGTACAGCAACTATTGGCGATCCTTCTCGGAAAAACTGATATGAGAAAAATGCTTTCTCGAGAAGAACTTGACCGAAACGTAGAATGTATCAAAAAGCAAATTGAAAAATTCGTTAGTTTTGAAGGTGAAAATTCTGCTATTATTGTTAATAATGCAGATTGGTTACTTGACCTAAAATTTGTAGATTTTGTTCGTGAAATTGGAAGTTTATTCTCTGTTAATCGAATGTTAGCAGCAGAATGTTATAAACAAAGAATGGAAACTGGATTGACTTTTTTTGAAATGAGCTACATGTTAATGCAATCTTATGATTTTTTATATTTATATAATAAATATGGATGTAAACTTCAAATGGGTGGAAACGACCAGTGGTCTAATATAATTGGTGGAGTTGAATTAATTAGAAAAATTGGGAAAGATGATTCTTTTGGTTTAACTTTCAAATTATTAACAACAAAAGAAGGTAAAAAAATGGGCAAAACTGAAAAAGGTGCTTTATGGTTAGATCCTAATAAAACTTCACCTTATGAATTTTATCAATACTGGAGAAATGTTGAAGATGGAAGTGTCGAAAACGTATTTAAAATGCTTACTTTTGTACCAATAGAAAAAATAAAAGAACTTTCTTCTTACCAAGATGAAAAAATTAATGAAGCAAAAAAAATATTAGCTTATGAAATTACAAAACTGATACATGGTGAAGAAGAAGCTAAAAAAGCAGAAGAAGCTTCTAATGCTTTATTTAGTGGTCAAGGTAGTATAGACAATATGCCAACTATCACCTTACCACAACCTAACACCTCTATATTAGATGCTATTATTTTAACTAACATAGCCCCTTCTAAAGGTCAGGCAAGAACTTTAATTTCTCAAGGTGGTATTTCTCTTAATGATGAAAAAATCTCAGATGTTAATTATATTCTTTCAGATAAAGATTTTTCAAACGGTTATGCTATTTTGAAAAAGGGTAAAAAAGTATTTTACAAATTAGAAAAATAAAAAGCTATTGAGCTTTTTATTTTTTAGTTAGAAGTGGAACAGTCTGGGCATTATCTACTTCTAATCATTACCTACTTTTCTCAACTATTTCTACAATGTCGGCAATATACTCTCCAATTATTGGAATATTAAGTGTTACAATTTTTTGCAACAAAATTACTAATATAGCTGTAATAATTGTAACACCTATACCTATTCCAACTCCTCTTGCTATTCCTGCTAATAAATTTCGCTTTATTATTTCTTTGTTACTTCCTAATAGATACGCCCATTCTATGTAATTTCCTTCTTGTAACGTTTTGCTTAGGTTTTCTATTGATTTTTCTAATATTCCTATTTTTTTGTTTTTTAACCACATAAAAAATCCACCTTTTTATTATAGTGGATTTTTTTTGTTATTTTTATTCTTTTTTCTATTTCTTTAATTGCTATTTAAATTAAATTTTGCAAACTAATTTGTATTAGTAGTATTAACAACATTAATATCATTGGTATTGTTAACATTATTTGTATTTAATTGTTGGTTCATTTTTTCCGCTTCTTCTTTTTTCTTGTCTTCTTCTTGTTTTACTGTTTCTAGAGATGTAATTAATTCTTGTAATCTTTTTACATCTTTTCCCATCATTTCCCAATCATTGTTATTGTTTGATTCTACTAAATTTTTATTTGCTTTAATAATTGCATCAATTAATCCTTCTAAATCTTCTGTATTTTCTACTTCAATATCTACTGCATAGGTAGAAAGCAAGTTTTCTAATGATTCAGCTAATGTGTCTCCTATTGCTACTTTATTTCCTGAAGCAACAATTACTTTTTTAAGTATTGGTACATCAGATTCGTTTAACATAGTTTGATAAATCGGCTCTACATATAGTAATGTATTTTCTATTGGAACTACTATCATTTGTTTTGTTAGCTTTGTTCCGTGTTGCATTTAATGCTTCTAATTGACTTGCAATTGTTTCATCTTCGTCTGTTTGTTTATCTAATTGCATTGGTCCTACTATATTACTATCTGCCGAAAATTTATATAATTTTAATTGATTATTCCCATTTTCTGTGCTTCCTACTAAATAAGAAATTAAATTTTGCTTTTCATCTGGTGTGTAAATCTGAACTAATCCAAATTGCTCTTCATCATCTACTTTTAACATTGTATAATAAGGTTTCATATAAGTCCCTGTTGCTTTTGTAGATTTTATGTTATTATATTTTGCAATATCCCATAAATCATCTGCTCTATACAAAACATCTGGTTTTACATTATGATAAATTTTTAAAACTTCTGCTTGTACATTATATAAAAATTCTGGATATACAAAATGATTTGCTATATCTTCTGGTATTTCCTCATCTAAATCAACAAATAATGTATCATAAATATTTCTATATGCCATAGCAATTGGGTCTGTTCTGTCTGTTATATAATAAGATATTGTACCATCATAGCTATCAATAATTACTTTTACAGAATTTCTAATATAATTAATATTTTCTTTTATTCCGTCATGTTCAATTGATGTATATTGAGAATAAGGATAATTACTTGATACTGTATATGCATCTATTACCCATACAATTTTACCTTCTTTTGTTATAATTGTATATGGATTTTCATCATAGATTAGATATGGTAATGCTTTTTTAGCTCTTGTTATTATATCTCTGTTAAGCAAAATTTTACTATCATTTGTTATTTCATTTGAGAAGGCTAAATTTAAGTCTCCTTTAGTTATTCCTAAAATTAATCTATCTAAAAATCCTAATTGTAGCCCTGCTTTTCCTTCATATGTTGAGGTATAATCTTTTCCTGTTTCATCAGTGTAATCATATTCTTGTTTATTTTTTGCGTTTGTTGCAATTATTTCTTTTGTTTCTAAACCAAAGTATAATCGAGGTTGTTGTATCTTAATTTTCTCATCTTTTCTAGATACTTCCTTTTGTATATATTGTACATTTCCGGCTTCCGTGTGCTTTGTGTTGCAGAAGTTATAATTTCTCCTAGACCGTGTGTATATTCATAGGTTTTGTTATTATAGGTTCTTCCTGAATTTTTAATTTCTCTTGGCGATACATATACTACTTGTTCTTTTCCTTTAATTTCGTATTTAGCTAAATTAGCATTTCTGTATGAAAAATATCCTGTTTCTGTTTGGCTATCTTGTAATGTTTTTAATACAGCATCTTTACTAATAATTGGTATATTATTAATTACAGTTTCATTTTTCTCTACTTCTTCACTTGTTATAGTTCCTGAATTCTGAATATTTTTTTCTTCTATATTTACGCTATAAGCATTTTTAGTATTTTTGATATTTTCGGCTATGTATTCTTTTTCCTTGTCTAATTCATTAGAATTTACAAATATTAAATCAAATATCATCATAATAAAAAATAGTATTATTAGATATCCTGGTATTACTGCTAAGTTTTTTAATACTTTGTTTGTGTTTCCCTCTTTAAAGTATTTTAATGCTCTATATGCAAATGCAACAATAATAATAGCAAATATAATATAACCCCATAATTTTACTGTTGTTTCTGTACGACCAGCTCCAACAATATCAATGTCATTATTTATAGTTAATAATTTACCAAATAACATGTTTTGTGTGTTTAATATTGTTATACATGCTATTCCTATGATTACTAGTAATATATTTCTAGTTAATTTTTTCATAAACAGACTTTGTTTTAGCATTTTTCCATCTATTCCATCAAAAAATCTGTTAAATACAATTACATAATATAATGCCATATAAATCGATAGTCCTATAAACAATACTGTGAAGTATAATGCAAATGCCTCTATTACTGGTTTTTGGAATATATAATATGAAATATCTAAATTAAAAATGGTATCTTGTATTCCAAATGCTGTACTATTCATTACTAACATAATCTTTTGCATTAATGCTGCTGATACTACAATACTTACAATTGCTGATATTACTAATGCTAATGATTTATTTAATAGTTTCGGCATTGGCTTATTTTCTTTTTCAAAAAATGGTTTTAAGCCTTTTTTAATTCCTCGATTTGTCAAGTAAATAATCACATACAATACTACAAAATTTATTGCCATAATAGAATATTTGTAAATCATATTAGTATAAAAAATATCAATAAATTGTTGTCCTAATTCGTAGTACTCTAAATAACTCCCTCTTAACTGAATATAGCTAATTGTTGCAAATATAATTAAAAACAAAATAACTAATATCATTCTTTTTTTACTTTTTTCTTTTTTATTTCTATTTCTAGTTTCTTTTGTGTTAGCTGTATCCATTATTGTTTCTTGCTTATTTTCTTCCACAAAATTTCCTCCTTTTTGTTTTAATGTTTATAGCTAATATTTAGCATATGTAATTAACCTGTAATATATTTTTTTAAATAATAGCTTTTACAAAGTCACTTGAATTAAATACTTCCATATCATCTATTTGTTCTCCTACACCTATAAATTTTACAGGGATTTTATTCTCTTCTACAATTCCAATCACTACGCCACCTTTTGCTGTACCATCTAATTTTGTTAATACCAATCCTGTTATATCTGCTTCTTCTTTAAATGCTTTTACTTGCGAAATAGCGTTTTGACCTGTTGTTCCATCTATTACTAGTAATACTTCTTTATCTGATTGTTCTAGCTCTTTATTAATTACTTTTTGAATTTTATTTAGTTCATCCATTAAATATTTTTTATTATGCAATCTTCCAGCTGTATCTATTATTAAGATGTCTGCTTGTTTTTCTCTTGTTATTTTGATAGCATCATATACTACAGATGCTGGATCTACACCTTCTTCTCTTTTTACAATATCTGCATTAGCTCTTTTAGCCCAAATTTCTAATTGTTCTACTGCTGCTGCTCTAAAGGTATCTGCTGCTGCTACTACTACTTTTTTACCACTTTTAGCTAGTCGATTTGCTATTTTTCCTATTGATGTGGTTTTTCCTACTCCATTTACACCTACAACTAAAATTACAGCTGGTTTTGTTTCAAGATGTAAGTTTATATCTGTTACGTCTAGTATTTTTTGCATTTCTTCTCTTAAAACTTGTTTTACCTCTTCTTCATCTTGTATTTTTTCTTTTTTTAGTCTTTGTCTCAAATTATTTATTATTTTTACAGAAGTGTCCATCCCTATGTCTGACATGATTAGTATTTCTTCTAATTCGTCTAAGAAGTCTTCGTCTACTTTTTTGAAGCTTTTAAATACATTGTTTATTTTTTCGTCAAATGAACTTTTTGTTTTGTTCATTCCTTGTTTTAATTTGTCAAAAAATCCCATTGTTTCTTCTCCTTATTGTTTTTAATTTTTATAGTTTTTATTGCATAACGTATTGTATCATATATTGTGTTTTTTTTCTATAGTTTTAGCTATTTTTTTATGATATGTTGTAACAGTTCATTGAAAATTTATATTGATTTTTCAATATATTGTTTATTAAAATTATTATAATATAATCTAAAACAGGATATATGCAATATTACATATACCCTGCCTTATTAAGCTTAATCAATCGATAAACTCAAGAGGATTATTGCTTACTTTAATAATCCACTCCTTTCCATCAATTCCTCCATCATTTACATGCGCCGTACAAATTTTCTTTCTGTTTACTTCTTCCGATATTCGCTGTGCAATTGTATAGCCTGTGCGCAATGTGACTTCTTTCATTTCATCACAGATAATCTTCACAATCATATCTGCTTCTAACTCAGAAACTTTAATTGTATCAGATACAATTTTGAATTTCATGTCATCTGCCTGCATTACAATGTCTGTTTTTTCATCTTTCCGTTTATTTCCTTTTGTAAAAAATCTCAAAAAATTAGTTTTCATTTTTCTGCCTCCTTTAACTGATAGTAAAGAATCCTCATACTACAATAAGCAATTTTTTGCTTACAATACTATTATAACATTTTTACATATAATTGTAAATTAGCGCAACTAGATTTTACAATTAAGTATTATCCCTTAAAATTGCTAGCAGTACTTTCAATTTTCTGTAATTCAAATCTATATTTTTGTTTAACATTTGGATATTTTTCATGGTCAACTTCACTTAAAAACATATCTACTGGTCTAATCCATAAACTACCATCACCATATAATCTCCTATATACAACATATTTTTCTTTTGTTTCAGAACTATTAGCTATATCAATTACTAAATAATAATCTCCTTTAAAGTGTTTGTAAATTCCATTAATTTTTAATTCTTGCATAATTAATCTTCCTTTCTAAAACATTCGAATAGATACATTGTTGGAGCGAATCACATACAAGTTACGAACTTCGTTCTCTTTCTATAAATATTATATATGAATTGTTACTAAATTTCAATGGGAGTATAGCAAAAAAAATCTATTTGTAGTAAAATTATCATAAGATTGATGATTATTTTGGAGGTTTCATATGAATAAAAATTATGTAGTAATTATATTGTTTAACAAAGATAAGGACAAATTGTTATTAGTGAAAAGAAATAAAAAACCTTATAAAAATTGTTGGAATGGAATTGGTGGGAAAATTGAAGGAAATGAAACTCCTATTGAAGCTGCTAAAAGAGAATGTATGGAAGAAACGAGTATTAGTTTAGAAAATCCTAAACTTCTGGTAACATATGTTTATCCAGAATCAAATATTATGAATAGTAATACACATTTACATGTTATATATGACTTTGTTCAAGAAGTAGAAGTTGTTGATAACGAGGAGGGTTATTATGAGTGGAAAACTATTGATTTTGTTATGGATATATATAATAAAGAGATAGCAGGATTATCAAATTTAAACCAGTTTGTTAAAGAAATATTAGATTTGGAAAATATAAAAAAATTTTATGAATAAAGGAGGCTTTTTCTTGAATAATAAAAATGTAACAGTAGTAATAGATGGTCAAGCAGGAAGTTGTGGGAAAGGAAAAATTTGTGGTTACTTAGTTAAAAAAGAACAATTTTTATTATCTACAAACAGTTGGTCAAGTAATGCTGGTCATACTTATGTAGAAGATAATGGAGAGAAAATTATAGTTAGTCATTTGCCTATGGCAATATTAGCTCCAAATTGCAAATTAGTACTAAATGCTGGGTGTGTTATTACTCCAGAAATATTATTTGATGAAATCAGAAAATATAAGAAACTTATTGGAAATAGAAAAATTTATATTCATCCAAGGGCAATGATCATTTTAGATAAACATCGCGAAGAAGAAAAAAGAATAATAAAGAGTGGTTCAACATTTAAGGGATGTGGAGTAGCTCAAGCTGAAAAAATTATTAGAAATCCTAGCATTATTTTAGCAAAAGATTATTTTAAAAATCTTCCAGATGATTTAATAACTATTATTGAAATAACTGATACTGCAAAAATTATAAATGAGTGTGATGATAATATTTTAATTGAAGGTGCTCAGGGCCAAGACTTGGATATAAACTATGGTCTAGATTATCCTTTTGTTACAAGTAGAATGTGTAGTGCAAGTCAACTTATTGCAGATGCTGGATTAAATCCTTTTAAAGTAAAAGATATTTATATGATAATAAGACCATATCCTATTAGAATAAGTAATAAAACTAACATTGGAGAAGCCATTTATAGTGGCGATTATGCAGGTAGCGCTGAAATCACCTGGAATGAGATAAAAGATAGATGTGGATGTAATATTGATTTAGAAGAATATACAACTGTAACAAAAAAAGTAAGACGTGTTTTCGAAATGAATTGGGATAGATTAAAATATAATGTAATGATAAATCAGCCAACTCAAATTGTTTTAAATTTTGCTCAATACATAGATTGGAAAGCATATAGATGTAGCAATTATGATGATTTACCAACGAAAGTAAAAGATTTTATTAAAAAAATAGAAAGAATAACTAATATACCTGTAACAATAATTGGGACTGGAGAAAGAAACTGTGACATTATAGATTTGAGAAAATAATTTTTTTCAGTATTAACAAGGGTATGGGATTTCCCATAAATTGAAAACGTGCGGGAGTAGGTTTTCAGTGCTGGCTAGGACAAAAGCACAAACTTGTACTTACGGTAATTTTAAAGGACTGCTGGGTTTGCAGTCCTATTTTCATACATAAATTAGTTCCTTTAAGATAACTTCTTCTGCTATATTTTTATAATTATTCATTAGTTTTACCCATTGAAGTTGGTTATCCATTTTATTTTTTTCAGATAGTAATTTATCAGAATTTTTGCATTGTTCCATTAAAATATTTAATCTATTTTCTGCTTCAATACTAACTGAAACAAGATGATTTGTTAGTTCATTTTTCATTAAAAGAGTTGTATAGAGTGGCTTATTATTTTCTTTCAGATAGTGTAATCTTAAATAGCCATACTTGTTAATTCTTCCATTGTTTTGTTTTTCTATTGTTAAGTTTGGTAATAAATAGTCGCCAACTTTTACATAATTTAATTTCATTTTTTCATCTCTCCATTTCTTTATTTTTAATATTTTTTTCATAAAAATCCACTGATTTTGTTTAGAATTGTATTTAAAATGACCTTGTTCTTTGTTTTTATCTACAACTTTAATAGTAAATCTATCAATTAAATATACTCAAACTCGCCAATAGATAATTGTTTTTTTAGATAGTCAAGTACTTTAAATTGTTCTATAGTATTTACTTGATTCTTTAAAATATTTTCTTTCGTTAATTGTTTCATTGATAACTCCTTTCATTTTTAATTTGTTTTGACTACTTCTTTTTTAGGCACTAATAATAGAAAATCTTTAGAAACATTCCCCTCAAAATAGGGACTGCCAATTATACCATCTACATAGAAATGACTATGGGCTTTGGCAAAAAAATCATCAACAAATTCACTCAAATATTCATTATTTGTCATTTTTAGAATGGATAAAACATCATAATCTTTTTTCTTAATTTCTAATTCTTCTTCAGTTATTCCATTTAGATATTTAATACCAACAGTATCATTTTTTAGAAGAATATATAAATATTTGATAAATTCTGTACTGCTTTTGGTGATAAAGTCATCAGTAAATTTTATGTATTTAATATCAATGTTATAGTTATCATCTCTAGTAATTTCTATCCCAGATATAAGTCTATGGATCATATCTCGTTTGGCTTCTCTTGATAGTAAATTGTAGAAAAAAGTGAAGTTCATCATCTTAGCATTCTTGAATACTAATTTGTCATTTTCCTTTTTACAGTCTAATTTTTTTAGTAGTTCTGTTGTATATTCTTTTGATTCGTTATCTGGATCAAGAGTTATTTTCTTCTTGTTCAGTTTCTCAATTTCTTTTTTGATAACATCATTTTTATGGTTAATCGTTTCAACATCTAGGGTAGAACTTAAATATAAATCAACTAGTCTTTTTTCTTGTAATTTCAACTTTTCAATCGCTTTTTCTATTTCTTTTACAACATTACTTTTTGTAGAATTACAAGTGATAATTTCATTATTTGTTCCCATCATAAAGATAGTTAATTCTTCTAAAACTCGCCTTAATTTAACTTCTATTTTTTCAGTATTATAATGAAGTCCATAGCCACTACAATTGTGATTTTTACATCTTAAATGATAATAAACTTTTTGTTTTCCATTTGGATATTTAAAAGATTCAGAAGAAGCCATAATACTACCACATATCGGACATTTTACTAATCCAGAAAACAAATGGATAAACTCTCCATAGTTTGAGTGCTTGTTTTTCACTAATACATTTCTAGTGGCATTCCAAGTAACTTCATCAATAATTGGCTCACAATAGTCTTTAACCCTTAAAATATCCTGTTGTTTTCTTTTGTATTTTCCATATTCAAATATGCCAATATAAATGGAATTCGTAAGTATTTTATAAACTCTGTCACTTCGCCATTTTCCTGTTTTTAAATAAGCATTATTATTTTCCATAATAGTAGCAATACCTCTAGTAGAATGTCCTTCTTGGCAAAGTTTAAATATTTCTTTAACGACTTGGGCTTCAATAGGCTCTATTTCTAAATGTCCTGTATCTTTATTTCTTACATACCCGTAAGGTGCTTTACAATGCTGTCAACTTAAGAAAAAATGTATGAAAAGTAGTGCAAATTTGATATAAT
>CANPAC010000045.1 GCA_947571975.1 uncultured Clostridium sp.
ATAAATCATTTGCTATTTATTAAGATATACCTTACTTACAAATCAAGAGTTGTAGGTGAATACCTATATAACTATAGCATTTTTAGGTTAAATATTCAGAATTTATCAAAAATTCCTTGCAAAATAGGAAAAATGTGGTATAATAAAAAAGCTGTTATAGTTAAATAGCAAAATATTAATATATCAAATTTTAATAAATAGAAAAATTAAACTTTAACAGAAAAAAAGAGCAATTGATAGAAAGGATTGAAAACAATGAATTGTAAAGTAGAAAAAACTAAAAATGCAAATGAAGTAAAATTAGAAATAACAATTGAAGCAGAAAAATTTGAAGAAGCCATCAAAAAAGTATATTTTAAAAGTGCAAAATACTTTAATATACCAGGATTTAGAAAAGGAAAAGCCCCAATGCAAATAGTAGAAAAATACTATGGAAAAGAAATATTCTATGAAGACGCATTCAACGAAGTAGCAGGGGATGCCTTAGACGAAGCAGTAACAGAAAACAACTTAGAAATAGTTAGTAGACCAGACATAGATGTAACACAAATAGAAAAAGGAAAAGATTTAATTTTCACAGCAGTTATGCAAACAAAACCAGAAGTAACTTTAGGAAAATATAAAGGTATAGAAATAGAAAAAATTGAGTATAATGTATCAGATGAAGACATAGAACACGAACTAGGACATATGCAAGAACATAACGCAAGAATCGTTACAATAGAAGATAGACCAGTAGAAAGTGGAGACATTGCAACAATCGATTTCGAAGGATTTGCAGACGGAAAAGCATTTGACGGAGGAAAAGCAGAAGGACATGAACTAGAAATAGGAAGCAATAGCTTCATACCAGGTTTTGAAGATCAAGTAATTGGAATGAAAATTGATGAAGAAAAAGACATTCAAGTAAAATTTCCAGATGAATATTTTTCAAAAGATTTAGCTGGAAAAGAAGCAACATTTAAAGTAAAAGTACACGAAATCAAGAAAAAAGAATTACCAGAATTAGATGACGAGTTTGCTAAAGATGTTAGTGAATTCGATACACTAAAAGAATTAAAAGAAGACATCAAACAAAAACAACAAAAAGAAAATGACGAAAGAGCAAAATATGAAACACAAGATGCAGTAATAAAAGCAGTTTGTGAAAACATAAAAGTAGAAATTCCATCTGGAATGATAGAGACAGAAATTGATAACATGTTCAAAAATATGGAACAAAGACTATCTTATCAAGGATTAAAATTAGAACAATATCTTCAAATGATGGGAAAAAACAAGGAAGATATGAAAAAAGAATATGAACCTCAAGCAATAGAAGGAATAAAATCAAGATTAGCTTTAGAAGCAGTTATTAAAGCAGAAAAAATAGAAGCAACAGAAGACGAAATAGATGAAAAATTAAAAGAAATGGCTAAGAATTACGGAAAAGAAAATGATGAAGAATTCTTAAAAAATGAAAATGTAAGAAAATACATAAAAGAAGGATTAGCATCAGAAAAAGCAATGGATTTCTTAGTAGAAAACGCAAAAATAAAATAAAAAAAGAAAGGTTGGGGGAAAAATAAAAAGTTAAATTTTAATCTCAACTTTTTGGATTTTATCAAAAAATCCATTTAAAATATAAAAAAATCAAAGGAGGAAAAGGTATGTTAGAAAGAAATAGTTTAGTACCTTATGTAGTAGAACAAACAAGTAAAGGAGAAAGATCTTATGATATTTTCTCAAGATTATTAAAAGATAGAATTATATTTTTAGGAGAAGATGTAAATCCAACTACATCTAGCCTAATTATTGCACAATTATTATTCTTAGAATCAGAAGACCCAGACAAAGATATTAATTTATACATTAATTCACCAGGAGGATCAATTACAGATGGAATGGGAATTATTGATACTATGAATTATATTAAATGCCCTGTATCAACAATTTGTGTTGGTATGGCAGCTAGTATGGGAGCAGCTCTTTTAGCAGCAGGAGAAAAAGGAAAAAGATTTGCAACTCCAAATGCAGAAATTTTAATACATCAACCATTAATCGGTGGTGGCGGAATTTCTGGTCAAGCAACAGAGGTAAAAATACATGCAGACCATTTAGTAAAAACAAGAGAAAAATTAAATAAATTTTTAAGTGACAGAACAGGTCAAACTATTGAAACTATCCAAAAAGATACTGAAAGAGATAATTATATGACAGCTGAGGAAGCCTTAAAGTATGGATTAATAGATGGTATTATGGATAAAAGACAATAAATTTGAAAAGATGTAATAAGGGAGAATATAGAATATGGCAAAAAATGATACACCAAAAAGTGTTAGATGTTCTTTTTGTGGAAAAGCACAAGAAAATGTAAAGAAAATCGTAGCTGGTCCAGGCGTATATATTTGTGATGAATGTGTAGAACTTTGCAATAGCATTATAGAGACAGAAGTTTATGAAGATGAAAAAGTAGGATATAGTCTAAATGAATTAAATGATATTCCAAGTCCAAAGGAAATAAAACAAATATTAGATGACTATGTTGTAGGTCAAGAAGAAGCAAAGAAAACTCTATCAGTAGCTGTATACAATCATTATAAAAGAATAGCACATGAAGAAAACGCATCAAAAGACGAAGTAGAGATTCAAAAAAGTAATATTTTATTACTAGGACCAACAGGATGTGGAAAAACATTACTTGCAAGAACATTAGCAAAAATATTAAATGTACCTTTTGCAATTGCTGATGCTACAACATTAACAGAAGCAGGATATGTAGGAGAAGATGTAGAAAACATCTTATTAAAGTTAATCCAAGCAGCAGATGGTGATATACAAAAAGCAGAAAAAGGAATCATTTATATTGATGAAATTGATAAAATAACTAGAAAATCAGAAAACCCATCTATCACAAGAGATGTAAGTGGAGAAGGAGTGCAACAAGCTTTATTAAAAATTATTGAAGGAACAGTTGCATCAGTACCACCACAAGGAGGAAGAAAACATCCAAACCAAGAGCTAATTCAAATAAATACAGAAAATATCTTAATTATATGTGGAGGAGCATTTGAAGGACTAGAAGATATTATTAAAAATAGAACAGGAGAAAAAGCAATTGGATTTGGAAGTCAAATAAAAAGTAAAAAAGAAATCAAGCAATATGAGATTTTTCAAGAATTATTACCACAGGATTTATTAAAATTTGGATTAATTCCAGAATTTATAGGAAGATTACCAATAATTGCAACACTAAAAGAACTAGACAAAGAAGCTTTAGTTAAAATATTAGTAGAACCAAAAAACGCTTTAGTAAAACAATATGAAAAATTGTTCCAAATTGATGGCGTAGAATTAATTTTTAAACAAGAAGCAATTGAAGCAATTGTAGAAAAAGCAATTGAAAGAAAAACTGGAGCTAGAGGACTTCGTTCTATCATAGAAGAAATTATGAGAGACATTATGTATGAAATTCCTTCTAATCCAAATATTGAAAAATGTACAATAACTAAAGAAACTGTTTTAAATGGTGTAGAACCAGAAACTGTTATAAATGAACAAAAAACAGTTCAAAAGCCAATGGTAAAAAAGAAAAGGCAAGTACCACAAAATCAGGATAACAAAGAAACAGCATAAAACTGTTTCTTTTTTAGCAATTATCCATATACTATATAAAGATTTTAAACTACATTTAATCTTAAAGAAAGGATGATTGCAAACATGAAATATAAAGAATATGATAGGAATGCAGTAGAAGAATATGCTAGAAAATGGGCTTATTCAAGAAACCCTAAATATTATAACTTCGATAATGTCGGAGGGGATTGTACTAGTTTTGCTTCACAATGTATATATGCAGGAAGTAAAACTATGAACTACAAAAAAGACTTAGGATGGTACTATATCAATGGTAACAATAAATCACCTTCATGGAGTGGTGTAGAATTTTTATATCAATTTTTAACAAATAATAAAGGAATCGGGCCACAAGCAATAGAAACATCACAAAATGAAATAGAAATAGGAGACATAGCACAAATATCATTTGATGGAAAACATTTTGCTCACACATTAGTTGTTGTAAAAATTGAAAATAAGTTTACATTAAGAGGAATAAAAATTGCCTCACATACATTTGATAGTTTAGATAAATCAATTTCAAACTATACTTTAAAAAAGATTAGATGGTTACATATTAAAACAGTTGGTGTTTAAGAGAAAATTAATATTTTCTCTATTTTTTATTCATAAAAAATGTGGTATACTATAAAGGAAAATAGAAAGGGATGAAAACAAAATGTACAATATATTAGTTGTTGATGATGACAAAGAAATTGTAGGAGCAATTGAAATATACTTGAAAAAAGAAGGATATAACATAGAAAAAGCATATAATGGAAATCAAGCTTTAAAAATTATAAAAGAAAAAGAAATCCATCTTATTTTATTAGATATAATGATGCCAGAAAAGGATGGAATAGAAACACTAGAAGAAATCAGAAAAGACAAAAGTATACCAGTTATTTTGTTATCTGCTAAATCAGAAGATTACGATAAAATAGGAGGATTAAATTTAGGAGCAGATGATTATATCACTAAACCATTTAACCCATTAGAGTTAATTGCAAGAGTTAATTCAAACTTAAGAAGATATGTAACTTTAGGATCTTTAGAAAATAAAAACAATAGCAAAATTTATCAAACAGGTCAATTAGTTATAAATGACGAAACAAAAAAAGTAACTATAGATGGAAAAGAAGTGAAATTGACAGCAACAGAATATAATATACTAAAATTTTTATTAGAAAATAAAGGAAAAGTATATTCTATTCCAGAAATATATGAAAACGTATGGAAAGAAGAAGGATTTGGAGCAGAAAATATTATTGCAGTACATATTAGACACATAAGAGAAAAAATAGAAATAAATCCAAAAGAACCTAAATATTTAAAAGTTATATGGGGAGTTGGATATAAAATAGAGGCATAAAGATTAAGTAACAGTAAAATGGAAAGGAAGAAATGAAATGAACAAAGCAAGGACATCAAATGCGTTAAAAATAGTGTGTTATATTCTTATACCAATATTATTTGCAATTCTTATATTAAGTATACTGCATATGTCATTTTTAAGTGAATTTGGCAATAAAAAAGATGAAACAGAATATATGCAAACTGAAAATTTTGCAAATAACTACTTATATTTTCTAATTAATAAAGTAAATGATTGTCAAACAAGAAGAAGAGAAAATGTATTTGAACAATTAAAAGATGAACAAGGAGAGTTATTTTGCTATTTTGATGGAGAAAATAGAAATAAAGGAATTGGTACTTACATTCAATATATAATTATAGAAAGAGCAACAGGAGAAAAATTTACTAATATAAGAAGCAGCAATTACAACGAAGTAATACAAAATACAAAAAATAAAAACACATATTGGAATTATATAGAAGGAAAGGTAGAAACAAGTCTAACTTATATTAATGATGACAACATAAAATATAATTATTATTTTAATCATGTTAATTACACTAATGATAAGGACGAAACAAAATATTTAAAGGACTACGATATTTACAGTTTCTATGACGAAAATAGTACAACTATAATAAGTAGTTTTTTATTTAACAAAAATATATATGATTTTATGTTACAAAATAAAGCATTTCCTTTATATAGCTGTATTTTTAGCATAATATTATTAATTATTATAGCTTTTTATCTATTCTGGTCAATTGGTTATAAAAAAGGTAAAAAAGAAATAAGTATTAATACTTTAGATAGAGTACCATATGAAATTATAAGTATAATTTGTTTTTTTGTGATAATAATTGCACTAGAAATATTAATACATAGTCTTAATACAAATTTACAATATCTAGCAATTAGTATGGCAATAATATCTTATTTAGCAGCATATATAGCCTGTGCAATATATGGTATTACTACAATTAAAAGAATAAAGGCAAATACATTTTGGAAAAGTTTTTTAATATATAGATTAACAAAATGGACATATAAAAAAATGGGAATATATGTTGATGAAATAAATAGAAAAACACCAGAAACTAAAAAAGTATTTTGGTATTATTTAGCATTTGTATTAATAAGCATAATATTAGCATGTGTTATGGGAAGTGTTATTTCAATTATTGCACTTATACTATTTTGGATATGGGTATATTATCAATTAAGAAAATATGTTAGAAAACAAGAAGAAATCAAAGAAACATTAGAAAAAATATATCAAGGAAATAGTGAAGTATATTTAGATACAAGCGAATTACAAGGAACTTTAAAAGAAATGGCTGTTTATATAAATGACATAGCAGGAGGATTTTCAAATGCTATTGAAGAAAGCCTAAAATCTGAAAGATTAAAAACAGAATTGATTACTAATGTATCACATGATATAAAAACACCATTAACTTCAATTATAAATTATGTGGATTTATTAAAAAAGGAAGACTTACAAAATGAGAAAGTAAAAGAATATGTTGAAATTTTAGATAGAAAATCTCAGAGATTAAAGAAATTAACAGAAGACCTAGTAGAAGCATCAAAAGTATCTTCTGGAAATGTGCAATTAAATATAGAAGAAATTAAATTAAAAGAATTGATAAATCAAAGTATAGGCGAATTTAAAGATAGATTTGAAGAAAAAGGATTAAAAATAGAAACAAATATGCTAGAAGAAGATGTAAAAATAAAAGCAGATAATAGGTATTTATACCGTGTAATAGAAAATCTTTTTAGTAATGTAACAAAATATGCCTTAGAAAATTCAAGAGTTTATATTGATATGAAACAAGAAAAAAATAAAATAGAAATTAGTATTAAAAATATATCAAAAGAGAGATTAAACATTAGTAGTGAGGAACTAATGCAAAGATTTGTTAGAGGTGATAAATCAAGATATACTGAAGGAAGCGGATTAGGTTTGTCTATTGCAAAAAGTTTAATAGAATTACAAGGTGGAAAGTTTGATATTTTTATTGATGGTGATTTGTTTAAAGTAGTAATGCAGTGGTAAAGAGAGTTCATTTTTGAACTCTCTTTAAAAACTAATTTGTATTCAAGTTACACTTTAAGTGATAGCAAAGTTTTATGGTTTATTCCTATGAGTTCTAAAGTAGAAAAATATAAAAAATTACAAAAACAGAAAATAGTGAAAAATGGAGTTTGTGATACTATTGTAATTGGTAAATATAGAAGAAAAGAAGCTGTTTTTCTAATTCAAAATATTTTTCCTATTACTGAAAAATACATAGACCATATAGACACTATTAGAAATCAAGCAGTTGCAGTTGTTGAAGGAACGCAAAAGGAAATTACATATAAAGTAAATAAAATTTTTAAATTAAAATCAAAACGGAATAAACTTAATTTTTCCAGATGTAGATAGAATTGAAAAGTTATTATTAAAAGAATTAAAATGTAACTGAAGCAGAAATAAAAAAGCAAATGGCTTACCAATTTTAAATATAACAGTTAGAAATGTAACATTTTAAAAAATAGATATGTATTTTATAGAAATATAAGGTACATATCTATTTTTTGAAACTACTTGAATAAAAAACAATTGATAAAATATAATATATACACATAAAACTATTGAAACTAAAAAAACAAATATGATAAAATATAAGAAAAGTCAAAAGTGAGGAAAAATGATGAAAAAATTAATAACAATAATAATCATTTTAGTTATCATATTTGTAGCAATGTTTGCATACAAAAATTTAAAGCCAAAAGCAAGTGAAATAAATGTACAAGAAATAGAAAAAATAGAAAACTATATAAATCAAATATATATGTGGAAAGAAGTAACAGGGGAAGCATTGCCTTACTTCGAAGACATAAACCAAGCAAATGAAATATGGATATGGGAAGTAGTAAAGAAAAATTTAGAAGAATATGAGCTTTCACATTCACAAATACAAGAAAAAGCAAAAGAATTATTTGGAGAAAACTTTACAAAAGAATTTCCAAAAGAAGGAACAGATGCATTAATATATGACGAAGAAAATGACAAGTATTATGCAGAAGGGCTTTCATTAGACCAACAAGAAGACGTGTTCATTATAAATACAGCAAGTAAGATAGAAAACGGATATGAAATAGAAATTATAGAATATTTAGAAGACTATTCAGAAACAACAACTGAAAAAAGTAACATTATAATTAGAAATATTGACGGAAGCAAAATAGGTGAAATTGATACTAATGATGAAGGACAAGCCAAAGAATTAGCAAAAAGTAATAAGGATAAATTAACAAAAAAGAAAATACTTTTAAAATTAGAAAATGAAAAAATATATGTTGAAAAAGTTTATCAACCATAGATGGGGGTAACAATTTTAGGTCTTGATTTGACATATTAATAAATGATAAAATGTTGATATATTAATATTTTTCGTCAAACCATAGATAGGGTCTAACAATCCGTGTCTTGACTTCAAAATATTAATATACCAACATTTATATGAGATTTAATAATATTAAAAGGAGAAATGATGATAACATTTGAAAAATGCAATATTTGTCCACATGAATGCAATATTAATAGAAAACAAGGGAAAACAGGAAGATGTAAAGCAACAGACAAATTACGAATAGCCTTATACAGTATCCATCAATTTGAAGAGCCATGCATTAGTGGAGAAAATGGCTCAGGTACAGTGTTTTTCTCTAATTGCAACCTAAACTGTATTTATTGTCAAAATTATGAAATAAGTCAACAAGGAAAAGGAAAAGAAATTACAGTACAAGAACTAGCAGAAATATTTTTAAAGCAACAACAAAGAAAAGTAGAAAATATCAATTTAGTAACACCTACTAGCTATGTTCTACCAATTATAGAAGCTATAAAAATAGCAAAACAAAGAGGATTAACAATTCCGATTGTATACAATACAAATGCTTATGAAAAAATAGAAACATTAAAATTACTAGAAGGTTATATAGATATTTATTTACCAGATTTAAAATACGCAAGAAATCAATTAGGAATAGAATATTCAAATGTAAATAATTATTTTGAAGTAGCTACAAATGCAATTAAAGAGATGTTAAGACAAGTAGGAACACCACAATTAAATCAAAAAGGAATAATGAAAAAAGGTGTTATGGTTAGACACCTAGTTTTGCCGAACCATATTGAAAATAGTAAAAAGGTTTTACATTGGATTAAGAAAAATTTACCAAATGAAACCTTTGTTAGTGTTATGGCACAATATTTTCCCACTTATAAGGCAAAAGATGTGGAAAAATTAAACCGAAAATTAACAAAACAAGAATGGGACGAAATCGAAAAATATATAGAAGAATTAGAAATTGAAAATGGGTTTGTACAAGAACTAGGAGAACATGAAGAAGAATATGTGCCAATTTGGGAATTGGATTAAAAAGCGAAAAAAATATTTAATTGTCGAAAATTGCGATGAGAAATCCGCATAGTTACTTGAAATATGCACGAAATATGATTATACTATAATCATAAAATATCTTTTGATAATATTTAATTCATATAGAGATATTATACTTTATTTAATTAATATCTCTATTTCAAATTTATTTTTAAATCAAATAAATTCCAAAAATTGAAAAAATGATTGACAATACGTGTAATACGTAGTAAAATAAGAAAGAAGGCGATAATTTGACATTTAAGCAAATGGAGAAAATCTTGTTAAAAGATGGATGGTATCTATATAAAACAGTAGGTTCGCATTATCAATATAAGCATCATAATAAATCGGGCAAGATAACGATACCAAGACATTGTAAAGAATTAAAAAAAGTAATAGTTAATTCAATATTAAAACAAGCAGAGTTAAAAGAAAGGGCGGATTAAGTTATGAAATTAGTATATCCAGCAAATTTTTATTATGAAGAAAAAGGTGGGTACAGTGTAGAAATACCAGATTTATCAGGGTGTGTAACACAAGGAGATACTTTAGAAGAAGCAATGCAAATGGCACAAGACGCATCATTAGGATGGATATTAACAGCAATTGAAGAGGAAGAAGAAATTCCTAAACCATCTACAATAGAAGAAATAAAATTAGAAGGCAAAGGATTTAAAACTTTACTTTTATTAGATATTGATCAATATACAGAAAAATACGGAATAAAAAAATCAGTTAAGAAAACACTTACAATACCAGAATGGTTAAATCGAAGAGCAGAGAAAATAGGAATTAACTTTTCGCAAGCATTACAAGAAATATTATTAAGTAAAATTGTAAAAATGCCAAGAAAAAAGTAGAAATAAAAAAAATAATATGATATACTATGAAAAAACAAAAGGAGGAATAAAAATGACACAAGCAGACAAGCACTTTATAGAAACATGTAAAGAAATTATTGAAAATGGTATATCATCAGAAGGTACTAATGTAAGAACAAGATGGGAAGACGGAACAGAAGCAAACTATGTATCTATTATAGGAGTATCTAATAAATATGACGTAGGAAAAGAATTCCCAATGATTACATTAAGAAATAACAGTGGAACAATAAAAAGAGCAATAGACGAAGTATTATGGATATGGCAAAAAAAATCAAATAACGTAAAAGACTTAAACTCACATATATGGGACCAATGGGCAGACGAAGAAGGAAGCATAGGAAAAGCATATGGATACCAATTAGGAAAGAAATATCAATTTAAAACAAAAGATGGAATTAAAGAAATGGACCAAGTAGACTATGTTTTATATTTATTAAAAAATGACCAGTCAAGTCGTAGAATAGTAACTAATATATTTAATCATGAGGAATTAAAAGATATGGGATTAGAACCATGTTTGTTTTGTACTCAATGGTTAGTAAAGCAAGGAAAATTGCATTTAATTCTAAACCAACGCTCACAAGACATGTTAGCAGCAAACCGGATGGAATGTAATGCAATATGCAGCATTACAATATATGTTCGCACAAGTAGCAGGATTAGAAGTAGGAACACTAACACACAATATAGGTGATTGTCATATATATGATAGACATATTCCACTTGTAAAAAAATTAATAGAAGCAGAAAGTATGGATGTACATCCTAAATTGATAATAAACAATCCTACTAAAAATTTTTATGATTTTAAAGTAGAAGATTTTGAAATACAAGGATATGAATATAATAAAGAAGTAAAACTAGGAAAAATACCAGTAGCAGAATAAATAAAGATATTAGAAGATAATTATTCATTTATAAAGATAGGAGAGAAAGAAATGTTAAGTATTGTAGTAGCAAAAGCAAAAAATAATATAATAGGAAAAGATAATAAATTATTGTGGAACATACCAGATGATTTAAAACACTTTAAAGAATTAACAACAGGTCACGTTATTATAATGGGAAGAAAAACCTTTGAATCACTTCGGAAGAGTATTACCAAATAGAAAACATATTGTATTTAGCCAAAACCCTGATTTTAAAGTAAATGATGAAAATGTACAAGTAGTACATTCAATGTTAGAAATACAAGAATATATTGAAAATAAAGAAGAAAACTTTGTAATTGGTGGAGCAATGATTTACAATCTATTAATGCCACATGTAACAAAAATGTATGTAACAGAAATTGATGAAGAATTTGAAGGAGACAGCTTTTTCCCTAAAATAAATACAGAAATATGGAAGGAAACAAATAGAGAAAAAGGACATAAAGATGAAAAAAGCAATTTAGAATTTGACTATGTAATTTATGAAAAATAAAGGAGAAAACTGTGAAAATAATAGGCATAACTGGAAAGTCAGGAAGTGGGAAATCAATTTTAGCACAAATGTTAGTAGAAGAATTACAATGTGAAGCTATTAACATTGATAAAATAGGACACAAGGCAACAAGTGATAAAAAAATAAGTAGCAAATTATGTGAGATTTTTGGAAATGAAATCTTAGGAGAAAATAATCAAATTGATAGGAAAAAATTAGGAGCTATTGTATTTTCTGATAAAGAGAAAATGGATGTTTTAACAAATATTACATGGGGATATATGCAGGAAATATTAGATGATATTTTAAAAAAAGAGCCTGAAATTATTGTATTAGAATGGGCTTTATTGCCAATAGATAGTAAGTATTGGGGCAAATGTGACATCAAAGTATTAATGAAAGCAGAAGATAGCATAAGAAAAAATAAAGTAATGGAAAGAGACAAAATATCAGAAGAATATTTTTTAAAACGAGAGGCTAACAGTTTAGAATATAGCAAATTTGAATATGATGACATTTTTGAAAATGATTATAAATTAGAAACAATTGAAGAAATGGTAAAAAAAATAAAAAAGCAAATAGAATAACAAAAAAAGCTTTTGGTTAAAATAAAATTATCAATGGAGGATAAAAATGTTTAAACCAAAAGCTATTTATTTTGAAAAAGAAATTATAAATTATCCATTAGGAAAAGAATTGATAGATAAATACAAAGAGATACCTAAAGTAGAAATAGAAAATCATAATAATATAGAAGAAATGAGAAAAAAATCAAATAAAGAATTTGCAGATATGAAAAGAAATCTAATTATAGGAGTTAGAAAAACACATAAATTTGTAGAAAATCATAAAACATCAGATTATTTAGTGCCATATACTTCATCTGGTTGTACAGCAGCTTGTATGTATTGCTATTTGGTATGCAATTATAACAAATGTGCTTATCTAAGATTATTTGTAAATCGTGAAGCTATGTTAGATAAAATTATAAAAACATCTGAAAAGTCAGAAAAAGAGTTGACTTTTG
The DNA here is from genome assembly GCA_947571975.1 of uncultured Clostridium sp. Taxonomy (GTDB): domain Bacteria; phylum Bacillota; class Clostridia; order TANB77; family CAG-508; genus CAG-269. Next base: position 12,730 of record CANPAC010000045.1, read on the forward strand.
AAATAGGAAGCAATAGTGACTTGATTTTAGAAAATACAATTACTAATAATCTAGTTTGGACTATTGAAAATTTTCAAAATGTAAAAAAAGGAAAGTTAACATTTCCAACAAAATTTGATATGGTAGACCCAATTTTGCCATTAAATCATCAAGGAAAGATAACGATAAGAATGAGTGTAAATCCAGAAGAAATTATTAATAAAGTAGAATTTGGAACATCAAGACTAAAAGGAAGAATAGAAGCAATCAATAAATTAAAAGAAGCGGGATATAAAATAGGTATTTTAATTGCACCAGTAATTCTTGTAGAAAACTGGAAAGAATTATATGAACAATTGATACAAAGGTTGTATCAAGAATTGTCTGATAAAGTTAAAAAAGATGTGTTTTTTGAAATTATTTTTATGACATATAGCTATGTTCATACTAAGATAAATGAAGAGGCTTTTCCAAATGCTATTTCTTTATATAATAAAGAAATAATGACAGGTAGAGGACGTGGTAAGTATTGGTATAAAAATGAAGTTAGAAGTGAAGCAGAGATTTTTATTCGCGAGAAAATGAATAAGTATTTTCCAAATAATAAAATTGAATATATAGTGTAGAAATGAAATAAATGTGTATACTATCTTGACATGATTCACGATTATGATAAAATATAAATGTGAATTGAGTCTATTTTTTATGGAAAAAAACAAAAGGAATATAAGAAACAAAAAAGAAAACAATAAACAAAAGAAAAATGGGAGGTAGGAAAAGAAATGAAAGGATTTTCTGAAAAAGAAAAAGGAATTACATTAATAGCATTAGTTATAACAATAATAGTTTTATTAATATTAGCAGGAATAAGTAT
>CANPAC010000046.1 GCA_947571975.1 uncultured Clostridium sp.
TGATTATAATGTAATCCGTGCATTCTTTTATATTCTCTATTATATTCCTTTAGAATTAAGCTGTTTTTGACTTTCTCTTTTTGCTTATTTAAAGCTCCAATTTCTCTACAAGTTTTACCAGTATCTAAATATAAGTTATTGCAATATTTTTGATCATTTCTTCCTTTTTGATTTGGATTATTACTAGTAGTAGAGGGTATAAATAATCTACCACAATTTTCACATTTGTTTATAGTAAAGTTATTTTGAATTACTTTAAATAACTCAAATCTAATTTGTTCTTCTGTATTTTGTAATTCGTAAACTTCTTCTGCTACAATATGTTTTTCTTTTATTATTTCTACAATTTTTTCTACATCTAATCTTCTTTCTTCAAAAGATAATTCTGTATCACATATGTATTTAGTTTTAAATTTGGTATCAAGAAAAAGAGCATGTGCAGGTTTAGTATTAACATAGTGTATATCAAATACTCTTTTAGTTTCATATAAAAATAATTTTTCAGGCACACTTAAATTTCTAACAAGAGAGTTATTAGAGTATTTACTAATCAGTTCTAACCTTTCTTTTAAATCTGTTTTTTTCTCTATAAAGTTTTTTATTAATAAATCTCGTATAGTTTCAAAAAACTTCATATATTCATTATGCCTTTTGGCTGATATTTTATCTATTTGTTGAACCCATTTCATAAGCAGAATCTGTGTAGTATATTCATCTTCTTCTAATTCACTAAAGAAATCATTAGGAGAGTATTTAGTTTCTTCAATAAATACACCAATTTGAGATTTGAATAATAAATCACTTCTAAATACTTTAGTGTTATAGGTTTTCACAATTATATCTATTAATACTTGAGTATAGAAATGTGTATATGGAGAAAATTTTAGACATTCTCTAACAATTTGAAACATTTTTAAGAAACAATCTATCTTTTCATCTTCAGAATCAGTTTCTTTAGAATAACATACAAGTTCTATAAGCTGTGTGTACATTGCTTTCAATTTATCAAAACCTTCATAATTCATTATGGCAAATTCATATAATTTATCTCCAATATTATATTCAAAATCACGGATAGCACCAAAATATTCTCCGAGTATTTTTTATTATAATTTTATTATTATTAAGTGTGAAATTAGTTATCATATCAAGGTTTCCTCCGTTTTAAAAAATAGAATATAGTTATTTCAATTTTTAAGTTATCTATAGACTTACACAAATCTATTTACAACACTATTTTAGCATTTTATAATGATTTTATCAAGATAGAAAATGGCACGTGCAAATAATTATTTTCTATTATAGTACATTAAAAATTGAATAGCAAACTACAAGCACAGATAATGAAACTTTCGTCTGGCTAACGTGATGTAAAGGGGCGATTCACTAAAGGTGGAATGAGGGCAAATCTCATATGGGATTAAATCCACTTGTGGTTTTTGAATTTATAAGATATAAGAAAAGTGTATTGTATAAAGAAAGGAAAAATTGGAAATAATTACAACTAAAGGAGTGAGATTTATGCAAGAGGAAAATATAGAAAAGAAAAAGTATAAAAAGAAAAATGATTTTAAAATAAATATTATATTTAATGAAAAAGGAGAAGCATTAGAGAGAATAATAGAAAAAGCATTTGGAAATTATTGTCTGAAGAAAAATTAAAGTAAAATAATGGTATTTAATGAGATAATATGTTATAATACTTGAAAAGAGTATCAATATTATCTCATTTAAGTTAGCCGTTTGAACGTAGCGAATTACGGATAACTTATGCGAAACTTAGATTTTCTTAGCGAAGTATGAGCTTAGAAAATCTTAGTTCCGTTTCTTTAAATAGCATAAGAAGGAGGTAAAAGTGAGCTATACAATAATGAATAATATTGATTATAAAGTAGGCATATATATAAGGCTTTCAAGAGAAGATGAAGAAAAAGAAAAATATCAAGAAAGCGAAAGTATTGGAAACCAAAGAACTTTGCTAATGCAATACATCAAAGAAAACAAATTAAACTTTATATCAGAATATGTTGATGATGGTGTAAGTGGTACAAGTTTTGATAGACCTGCATTTAATAGAATGATAGCAGATATTGAAGCAGGTAAAATCAATATGGTAGTAACAAAAGACTTATCAAGACTAGGTAGAAATTATGTGCAATCAGGATTATACATTGAAACATATTTTCCAGAACATAAAGTAAGATTTGTTGCAATATTAGACAATATAGATACTGCTTATGATACATCAAACAATGATATAGCACCATTTAAATCAATATTAAATGAAATGTATGCAAAAGATACATCAAAGAAAATAAATAGTGTATTACAATCAAAAAGAAATCTTGGAGAATATCTAGGAACAGCACCTTATGGCTATAAAAAAGATCCAGAAAATAAATACCATTTAATAATAGATGAAGAAGCAGCAAATGTTGTAAAACTAATATATGAAAAATATTTAGCAGGTTTTGGTACAATGCAAATAGCAGATTATTTAAGTAAAAAGAAAATTCCAATTCCATCAGATTATAACAAGAGAAAAAGAGGAAGAAAATCTCTAACTTATGGACTATGGCAACAATCTACAGTAAGATTTATTCTTTCAAATGAAATTTACACAGGAACAGTTATACAAGGCAAAAGAAAAAAAGTAAGTTTTAAATCTAAAAAGTTTATAGACTTACCAGAAGAAGATTGGATAAAAGTAGAAAATATGCATGAAGCTATTATAAGTAAAGAAGATTTTGAAAGAGCAAAAAAAGTAATTCAAGCAACTAAAGGCTCAAGAGTAGTACAGAATGATTACTTATTCAAAGGCTTACTTCGTTGTTTTGATTGTAAGGGATATATTGGAATAAGAAGTCCAGATAAAAACGGAAATATCTATGGAAGATGTCAAAGATATGGAAGATTTGGAAAATTTGATGTATGTTCACCACACAATTTTAATTATCAAGTTTTTGAAGAACAAATGTTAGAAGTTTTAAGAGAAGTTTGCAAAGAATATACCAATACAAAAAAACTAGAAGAAATTGCAAAGCAAACTAAAACAAAACAATGTAAAGAATTTGATATAAAAAAGCAAATAGAATCTTTTAAACAGCAGGTAGAGGGTGAAACTAGAAAGTTGGAAGTAATGTATGATGACAGATTGTCAGGAATTATTACACTTGACGAATATATGAAAAATGCAAATAGAATAAAAGAATTAGTAAAAGGATATGAACAAAACATCAAAGAACTTGAACAAGAACTATCTGGAGAAGATAATAAAACCAAAAGTGAAAGTAAATTAGATAATTTAATAGAAGAATTTCTTAATATGGAGAAACCAACAAAAGAAATAATTAGAGAATTTATAGAAAAAATTGAAATTCATAGCGACAAGCAAGTTGATATTTATTTCAATTTTAAACCATTACAAGATTTAAATAATAATTTTATATGTGCTAGAAAGAATTATGAGAAAAAGGTGGGTTAATTTTGAAGATAATTGCATTTGGCGTTGTTACACTTCGCTTGAAATGTAATCAACGTACAAGAGTATGCCTCATACATTTCAAACTCGTGTGCCTAGCCAAATATCAATTCTTTTCAAAATTATAGTGTTAAATAAAAAAGTGGCGATAAGGGCAATACACACATGGTTCTATATGGGTAATTATTGCAGAAGCAATGCTTGGTTTTGGAGACAAGGCATTTGAATTATATCGAATGATAAATCCAATTGAGCATAGTAGAACAAAGGAAGCTAGCCAGAAATATAAAGTAGAGCCATATGTAATAGCAGCAGACATTTATGGAGCTAGCAATTTAGCAGGACGTGGTGGCTGGACTTGGTATACAGGAGCAGCTAGTTGGTATTATAAAGCTGGAATTGAAAATTTATTAGGACTAAAAGTAAAGAATGGTTGTTTGAAATTAGAGCCATGTATTCCTAAAGAATGGAAAGAATACCAAATAAAGTACAGATATAATGATAGTAGTTATAATATTACTATTAAAAACCCTGATGGAAAAAATTGTTTTGAAACAGGTGTAAGCAAAGTATTTTTAAATGGAAATGAGGTAGAAAATCTTATCAAATTAGATGGCAGTAGAAATAGTTATCAGATTGAGGTACAATTGTGATGGCTAAAGTGGGACAGGCACAGCTTGACCATTAATAAAAAGAATATTATGAAGTTAAATCTCTAAAAATCAAGATTTGTAGATGGTTAAAACAATAATGGCTAAAGTGTGCCTGTCCCACTTTAGCCATTAAACTATAATAAGTCGTAGAAATTTTTAAATGTATAACCTTGTTCTTTTAAGTAATGAATGGAGTCTTTTAAAATAGAAGGAGTATCATTTACATCAGAAGTATCATGCATTAAAACAACTAAAGTTCCTTTATTTTTAGAAGACTTCTTTAAGTTTTTTAATAATTGAGAATTACTATATTTTTTAACAGAATCATTATTTAGACAATTCCAATCAATATAAGTATAATTCATATCAGAAAGGAGTTTAGAAGCTTCTTTCTTTTTAGATTTATAATTAGGAGACATATAACCATTAGGAAAACGAAATACATGGGAACAGTAATTTTCTATACCAACAGCTTTCCCAATTTCAATATCTGTATTTTTAACTTCAGATATGAAATCTTCTGAACTTCTATATAATTTTTTATTATCATGATTGTAGCCATGATTAGCAATATAGTGACCTTCTGAATACGCTCTTTTAACTAATTCGGGGTGTTCTTTTACATGTTTTCCAACTACAAAAAATGTGGATTTTATGTTTTCCTCTTTTAGAATATCTAGGATTTTACCAGTAGCTTTTAGGGTTGGACCATCATCAAATGTAAGGTAAGCAGTCTTTTCTTCTTCCTTTGTTAAAGTTGCGATTTTCTCTTTCATAGGTTCTTCTATTATACTATTAGCTGTTAATTCAAATGCGAAAGAAAATGGCGTGCTTAAAGAAGAAAGTAACAAAGAAAAGCATATGCTAAAAATAATTATAGATAAAAGAAGATTTTTATTTAAAATTATTATTTTCATAAGTCCCTCCCTAAATTAGTATATGAAAGGCATAAAAAAAGATGAATAAAAAATATTTTATTCAACACTTTCAAATTCTTCTTGAGAAATATAACCATATTCTAACATTTTATTTAAAACATGTTTTTGGCGTTTTTTTGCTAAATCCGGATTAACAGTAGGACTATATACAGAAGGGGCATTTGGAACACCAGCTAACATACTAGCTTCTGCTAAGTTTAAATCTTTAGGATCTTTTTTGTAATAGCCTTTAGCTGCATCATAAATACAATAATAACCATCTCCAAAATAAGAAGAATTTACATATAAAGCAAAAATTTCGTCTTTACTGTAATTTTTTTCTAAATCATAGGCTGCAAAAATTTCTCCTAATTTTCTAACAAGAGTCTTATCTTGATTAAATACAACATTTTTAGCAACTTGCTGTGTAATAGTGCTTCCACCTTCATCAAATTCACCATCACGGATGTTAGTATAAAATGCTCTAGCAATTCCAATAGGGTCAATAGCACCATGATTATAATATCTGTGGTCCTCTACTGCTATAACAGCATTGACGTAAGTTTTAGGCAAGTTTTCAAAAGATGTGTAATTCTCTTTATTTGTTACTTCTTCAATTCTACTAACTAAGGGCTTTTCTTTTAGGGTATTAGCATAATAACTAAAGCCAATTATTAGAATGATACTAGAAGCAACTACTACAAGTATTAATATTATAATTAATAATTTTTTAAATAGTTTCATAAATACCTCATTTCTGTTTATATTATATAATAAAATTTCTAACAAAGGAATAGAATTCATAAAAAATTAAGGTATTTTGATGATTTAGTCTAAATTTAACTAACTTTACAAAAAAAAGCCTATATGATAGAATACAAATTAATAAAATATAAATATATTTTATTAAGTATTAGTACCTAAAAGAGGTGGAAAAAATGATAAAATTTACAAAAATGCATGGGCTAGGGAATGATTACGTATATATAGACGCTATCAACCAAACAATAGAAAACGAATCATCTCTAGCTCAATTTGTAAGCAAAAGGCATTTTGGAATTGGTTCAGATGGATTAATTCTAATTTGTAAAAGTGATGTTGCAGATTTTAAAATGAGGATGTTTAATTCAGATGGAAGCGAAGCTGAAATGTGTGGAAACGGAATTCGCTGTGTAGGAAAGTTTGTTTATGACAAAGGCTTAACAAATAAAACAACAGTGGCAATAGAAACTCTAGCTGGAATAAAAACATTAAAATTTAATACAAAAGATGGAAAAGTAGAAACAGTAAGAGTAGATATGGGAGAACCAATTTTAGACCCAGAGAAAATACCAGTAATGGCAATAGAAAATCCAGTTCAAAATTTAAAAGTAAAGGTATTAGAAAAAGAATTTAAACTTACTTGTGTATCAATGGGAAATCCACATGCAGTAACAGTAGTAGAGGATACAAAAGACTTTGATGTACATAAATATGGAAAAATTTTAGAAGTAGCCTCAGTATTTCCTAACAAATCAAACATAGAATTTGTAGAAATTGAAGATAAAGAACATATTAAAATGAGAGTATGGGAAAGAGGTTCAGGAGAAACATTAGCCTGTGGTACAGGAGCATGTGCAGTAGCAGTTGCATGCCATCTTGATGGATTAACAAATAGACATGTATATATAGAGCTTCTTCGGAGGAACATTAGAAATAGAATGGAACAAAGAAGACAATCATGTATATATGACAGGACCTGCTGTAACTGTATTTGAAGGGGAATTGAAAGGAGAAAATTAAAAATATGAGTTATATTAATGAAAATTTTTTAAAATTACAAGATAGTTATTTATTTTCAACAATAGCAAAAAAAGTAGCTAAATATACAGAAGAAAATCCTGATAAAAAAATTATAAAACTAGGAATAGGAGATGTAACAAAACCAATTGTACCAGCATGTTTAGAAGCTATGCATAAAGCAGTAGATGAAATAGGAACTAAAGAAGGATTTAAAGGGTATGGACCAGAACAAGGATATCTATTTTTAAGAAAAGCTATTGTAGAAAACGATTATAAATCAAGAGGTATAGAAATTGACGAAGACGAAATTTTTGTATCAGATGGAGCAAAATGTGATTGTGGAAATATAGTAGATATTTTTTCTAAAGATAACAAAGTTGCTATTACAGACCCAGTATATCCAGTATATTTAGACACTAACATTATGTCAGGAAGAGAAGTTATATATTTACCTGTAACAGCTGAAAATAATTTTAAACCAGAGTTACCAAAAGAAAAGGTTGATATGATTTATTTATGCTTTCCTAACAATCCAACAGGAACAGTGCTAAAAAAAGAAGATTTAAAAAAATGGGTAGAATATGCCAAAGAAAATCAAGCGATTTTATTATATGATGCAGCATATGAAGCTTTTATAACAGAAGATGATGTACCACATAGCATTTATGAAATAGAAGGTGCAAAGGAAGTTGCTATTGAATTTAAAAGTTATTCAAAAACAGCAGGATTTACAGGTGTTAGATGTGCTTATGTTGTAATTCCTAAGGATTTAAAAGGATATACAAAAAAAGGAGAAGAAGTAAGTTTAAATAAGTTATGGAATCGTAGAACTTGTACTAAATTTAATGGAGTATCTTATATTGTGCAAAGAGCAGCAGAGGCTACTTACTCTGAAGATGGAAAACAACAAATTAGGGAAAATATTAATGCTTATTTAGAAAATGCAAAGATTATTAAAGATGGTTTAGAAAAAGCAGGATTTACTGTATATGGTGGTGTTAATTCTCCTTATGTTTGGCTAAAAGTGCCAGATGGCATGACCTCTTGGGAGTTTTTTGATAAATTGCTAGAAGAGGTTCATATTGTTGGAACACCAGGTAGTGGATTTGGTGAACATGGTGAGGGATATTTTAGATTGACTGCTTTTGGAACTAAGGAAAATACAATTGAGGCGATTGATAGAATAAAGAGTTCTTTAGTTATGTAAAACTCATATTGATAAACTACCAATCTTATGCTATACTAAAAAATAGTATAAAGTAAAGGTGGTAAAAGTGAAGCGAAAGGAAATAATTGAACAAATAAATCAGAATATGCCTAATTTTCCAGGAGAAGACGAAGAAATAGAGATAAAAAAGCATTATATATTTATGTGTAATTAGGAAAAATGAAATCATTTGACGAAAAATATTATTTTGGGAATTCAAAAACAAGAAGGAAAATATATGAATTAGCAGAAAGAAATACAGAAGAGGTAGCAGGTAAAAGAAAAATAATATGTGTATCATTCATTTATATTGTGATATATTAAAAGAATTTGGAATATATGCTGTTGCGAGCGAACCAGAAGATGATGGTCATGTTAATTCAATAATTGTAACTAAAAACAAAAAGGCATTTGTAGCAGATTTACAATTAGACTTAGAAAATATACAAACAAAATCAAGATTAGAACATTTTGAATATCTAGACCCAAAAGCACTAACAAAAATGCTAATAGAAATTGGATATATAAAAGATGATAAAGGCTATAAAAACGAAAGAGAGATTATACATTATGTGTTTTTTCGGAAGAAGATACAATAATACCATATTTATTTTCAAAAAGGGAAAAAAGATTTATAAGAGTAGGAATTACAAAAATGAAACAATTACAAGAAGAAGGGTTAAAATTAGGAGTATCACAAAAAGAAAATGAAGTAAAAAAATCACAAAAATGTATTGATAAGCAGACAGACAACAAAACAAAAATTCGATAAAACACTTGACTTTTTAGTCAAGTGTTTATATAATGTAGACAGAAAAATAAAAATGCAACTTAAATACAGTAAAAAAGAAAGGTAGAAAAATAAATGAAAGAACAATTTTTAGAACTATTAAAAACCGTAAAAAGAGAAGGAATAGAAGAACTAATTAGCTTTTTAGAAAAATCAGACTTTTTTATAGCGCCAGCAAGCACTAGATTTCATGGAGACCATGAAGGAGGGCTAGTAGAGCACAGCTTAAAAGTATATGAAATATTAAAACACAAAGTACAAAACTGTATCATGCCAATAGATATACCAGAAGAATCCATAATTATAATTGGATTGTTACACGATATATGTAAAACTAATTTCTACAAAGTAGATTATAGAAATGCCAAAAATGCATTAGGAGTATGGGAAAAAGTGCCATACTATACAATAGATGACACTATACCATATGGACATGGAGAAAAATCAGTTATGATGATAACAGAATACATAAAACTAACACCAGAAGAAAAATACTCTATTCGTTGGCACATGGGATACACAGAAGCAAAAGAAAACTATAATGCAATAGGAAGTAGCTATACAAAATATCCAATAGCATTATTAACACATGAAGCAGACTTAGAAGCAACATATTTCTATGATACATAAAATAAAAAAAAGAGGAGAAAATACAAATGTTAGCATATATAAAAGGAACTTTAGAAATGAAAATGACAGGATACATTGTAATCGACGTAGGAGGATTAGGATACAAAGTATTCATGTCAGAAGTAGGAATTGAAAAAATAGGAAACATAGGAGAAACTGTAAAAGTACACACATATTACAAAGTAAGAGAAGATGATATAAGTATTTTTGGATTTAACACACTAGAAGAACTAAAAATGTTTGAATTACTAATCGGAGTAAGTGGAGTTGGAGCTAAAACAGCACTTACAATGTTAGCAGTATGTAGTCCATCAGAATTTGCCTTAGCAGTTATTTCAGAAGATATAAAAGCATTAACAGGAATACCAGGAATAGGTGCAAAATCTGCACAAAGAATCATTTTAGAATTAAAAGACAAAATAACAAAAGAACAACAAATACAAAATATTGAAAAACAAGTAAATAGTAATAAAGCAAGAGTAAAAGGAGAAGCAGAAGAAACAGAGGTAGATAATAAACTACAAATAATGATAGAAACTAATAATAAGGTAGCAGAAGCAATTGCTGCACTTCAAGTGTTAGGATATAATAAAAAGGAAATTGAAAAAGCATTCACAAACTTAAATAAAAACGAACTAACAACAGAGGAATTAATCAAAAAAGGATTAAATATATTAGGAAAATAATTTTAAAGATATTCCTAAGGAGGAATAAAAAGAATGAATAGCAATGAACCATTAGCCTTTCGCATGAGACCTAAAACATTAGAAGAATATGTAGGGCAAGAACATGTAATAGGAAAGGACAAAATATTATATAGAACAATAAAAGCAGATAGACTATCTAGTATCATTTTGTTTGGACCTCCTGGATGTGGAAAAACATCATTAGCACGAGTAATTAGTGAAACTACAAAATACAAATTTTATAAAATAAATGCTGTAACATCAGGTGTTGCAGAAATAAAAAAAGTAATAGAAGAAACAAAAAATTTTATGCTAAACCCAACAGGCAAAAGCATTTTGTTTATAGATGAAATTCATAGATTTAACAAATTACAACAAGATGCATTACTTCCTTTTGTGGAAAATGGAACTGTTATTCTAATTGGAGCAACTACAGAAAATCCATATTTTGAAGTAAATAAAGCGTTAATTTCAAGGTCAATGGTAATAAAACTAAATCCACTAACAGAAGAAGATATTTATAAAGTATTAAAAAATGCGCTAGAAAGAAAAGATGGATTAGGAGAATATAGCATTAAAATAGAAGACGAAACTCTAAAAAAAATAGCAGCTATTAGCAATGGAGATGTAAGAACAGCATTAAATGGATTAGAAGTAGCTACTTTAACTACGCCAATAGCAGAAGATGGATACATACATTTAACAGATGAAGTAATAAAAAACAGTATTCAAAATAGAAAAGCTATTTTTGACAAAAATGGAGAAGAACACTATGACAATATAAGTGCTTTTATCAAATCAATGAGAGGCTCTGACCCAGATGCAGCAGTTTTTTATCTAGCAAGAGCAATCAATGGAGGAGAAGACCCATTATTTTTAGCAAGAAGAATTGTAATTTGTGCTTCTGAAGATGTTGGAATGGCAAATCCCAATGCGTTAGTTGTAGCAAATAGTGCAATGCAAGCGATTCATATGATAGGAATGCCAGAAGCAAGAATTTTATTATCAGAAGCGGCAGTATATGTTGCAACATCAAAAAAATCAAATGCTAGCTATCTAGCTATTAATAAAGCATTAGAAGATGTACAAAACAAAGATACAGGAGAAATTCCAATGCACATACGAAATGCACCAGTTGCAAAAATGAAAGAATTAGGATATAGTGAAGGGTATTTATATCCACATGATTTTCCTGGTCACTATGTAGAACAACAATATTTGCCAGACAAAATGTTAGGAACAAAATATTATGATTTTGATGAAAACTAATATGTAACTAGATTTAAATTTTATCATAGAATTTTAAAAAAATTATTTTTTGAATAAAAAAATAAAAATTGGAAAACCTACTAAAAAGTAGGTTTTTAATATGATTAAAAAGATAATAATTGGGCTATTAGCAGGAATTGTAAGTGGCTTATTTTCAACAGGAGGAGGTATGATACTTGTTCCTGCATTTATCTATTTGCTAGAAGTAGATGACACAAAAGCAAGAGGAACTTCTGTGTTTTGCATTTTGCCAATGGTAATAACTAGCAGTTTTTTCTATTATAAGGGTAATTTTATTGATTGGAAGATAGCTTTTTTATGTGCAATTGGTGGTGCTGTAGGAGGATATATAGGGGCAAAGCTATTAAAAAAAGTACCTAAAAAAGTGATGAAAATAATTTTTACAATATTTCTTGGATATGTGTCATATAAAATGATATTTGCATAAAGAAAAGCGGTCTTAAGAAGACCGCTTAGAAAGATACTTATTTTTATTAGCTTCTCCACCCCGAAAGTGACGTTCAGCCTTATTTGTGTCAAGTATTTCTCGAGACACAAAATTAGGGAATTGTTTGGTAAGAATGAGATATACAGTGTTGTAGCTTATACCAAAATGCTTTCCTGTTTCTCTCAAAGTAGAACGATTAGAATTAAAGTATTCTACAACTTCCATACGCTCTTTCAATGATAAGATTTTCATACTTGCCCTCCTAATGCTAAAATAAGTTAATTAATAGTTTCAACAAAAGTATAGCATAAGTTACATAAAATTGCAATAAAAAATTAAAAAGGAAGAAAATAAATGACTGAAATATTAATAGGAATTGTATCAGGAATTGTAAGTGGAACAGGAATGGGAGGAGGAACCATTCTAATTTTCTTATTGACATTTATGTTAGGAATAGAACAGCACATAGCACAAGCAACAAATCTGATTTTTTTCATTCCTACTTCAATAGTAGCAATTATAGTAAATTTAAAAAACAAAAATATTGACATCAAATTAGCTATATTAATATCTATATTTGGAATATTAGGTGCTATAATAGGTGCAAATATTTCAATCCATATTAATGTAGAAATTTTAAAAAAATGTTTTGGGATTTTTTTAGTAATAATAACATTAAATGAAATATATTCCATCTTTAAATTGTATCGAAAACAGTATAAAAATAAGGATAATAACAGACAATAAAATTGAGGTGAAAAATATGAAATTTGTTAAAGGTGTTATGATAGGTGGATTAATCACAACAGGGTTACTAATGATGTATACAGACAATGACATGATGAACAAGAAAAAATTAATGAAAAAAGGTAAACAATTCGCTAAGAAAATGGGAATTATGTAAGAAAAAGCGGTTCGAATAAAAAAGTCGAACCGTTTTTTGTATTAAGATTTAAAATTTTTCACAACAATCTTCTTTATCATGTTTTTCGCATTCATCACAATCTGAGATAAAGCAATCACATTTATCACATTTATCGCCTTTTAAGCATTTTCCTTCATGATGACATTTAGCGCAAATTTTAATTTTTTTAGTATCATTTACCCAAAGTTGAATAGCATATTCTTTTCCAGGGCAAAGAGGTCCGAAAACAAATTCTCCTTCTTTATCAGTAAAAGTATGACCTATTGGTCTTCTTTCTTCTTTACCATCTTCACAAACAACTTCCACTAATTTTACAACAGCATCTTTAACTGGTTCTTTAAAACAATTCTTTACAACTCCATAAATAACATCACGATTGTCTTCTGGTAAAGTTATATCTAAATCAAATTGTTTTCCTCCTGAAATTACACCATCAACATCAAGAACTGGACAAAAAGGTTTTTTGTTATCCATTTCCATTAAAATCATTCCTTTCATTTTTGTAGTTTTTTAACTACTTTATATATAATATGAAGAAAATTGTAGAATGTTAAAGAAAAAATAACAGTTTACTTAAAAATATATTATTTTCTTATACCCTACAACTCTTGATTTTATGTTGATGGCTAAGTTGGGACAGGCACACTTTAGCCATTGTTTTAATCATCTACAACTCTTGATTTGTATGGCTGATTATTAAAAAATAGACAAATGATTTATATAAAATATTTCTTAAAAATTCTCGGCTGCCTTACAAACATTA
>CANPAC010000047.1 GCA_947571975.1 uncultured Clostridium sp.
CATCTGTTAGTTGTTTCATGACTTCTAGGTTGTGTATATCACATACTGGTCCTCTTGATGAGTACATGATATTTCCGAAAATTGGCATTTTACGAATCCACACACATAAAGAGCCTATTATTTCTTTATTGTTTCCTTCTGCTAAAATTACTTCTGGTTTCCAGTTTGGCTTTTTTATTTCTGCCCATTCTAATGCTTGCTGAAAGTTACATCTTTCGTGTTCTTGTAGGAATTTTTTGTATGCTTTTTTATCTTCTTCACTATTTACAAATCTCATTTTTTATTTCATTCCTTCCTTAGGTACAAATCTGGTTGGAAAAGAATTAGATTTTCAACCTATTATTTGTTTCTTCTTTTCATTATTTACATTATATCCGTATTTTACACTAATTTTGAAAAATTTACAAGTATATCAAAAATTAAGTTTCAACTTTTTTAAGATGAAGTTATTATATGTATTTTTTTAATACTGTGCAAGCGATTAAACGAGCTATGCAAGTATGATTTATATCAATGTACTAATAGAACTTTTCTACAATATAAAAGTAGACAACTAATTATTTCTAATTAATTGTCTATTATACTATCTTTCTTCTTCATTTTCTCTATCCATAGTTGCTATTGTAGGCTCTTCAATTTCTCCTCTAATAAATACATTTCTATTATGCCCAACTTCTTCTCTTAAATTTTGGGTTAGTTTTGGGTCTGTACAATATATTCTTTTTAATTCGCTTCTAAAAGCTATTTCATCAAAATTTGGAGCTCTTAAAATAGATTTAATGCTTTCATGTTTTTCTAAATCTAAAGTAGAAGGACACCATTTTAGTTGAATTTTATCTCCAAAAACTTTTTTAAATTGTGCCATTGTTCTATTTCCATGAGTACATGTTGTTACAAGTACTGCTGTTTTAATTTTTGTACCTGTTTCTAATTCTTCTCAATCAAAAATATTTTTGCAAAATTCAGCATTTTCTTGTGTTGTAGTTGACAATAGTTCTATTAAAACATCTTATTTATAAAAAATTTCGAATAACTATTATAAATAAAATATGACGAATACTACAAAGATATTTATCTTGTCGTATTCGTCAATTTTACTTAAGAAACTTAATGCTTTTTTAATACTAATTCTTTTCTAGGAATAGTCAACAATGAAAATCTCTTCAAATATTCTTCGCTTTCCTTTTTAAATATGTATGTTGAACGTTTTCCTTTTTTAAAGATTTTAGGATAGCTCATATTTGCCTCATGTTCTCTTTTTTGCCTTTTCAATAATCCTAATAAAACTTTGAGATGGTATTCTCTTAAATTATCACTTAATTGAGGTAGTTCAGCAAGTGGGCATTTAGGGGCTATCTCAACAAGATTACAAAAAATATGATTTGGGTCTGTCTGCTCAATTAAATCTGCTAGTTCATAAATGTCTTTCAATTCTTCTGTTGGAAATCCAACCATCACACCTGTATGAATAGAAGCTTTAGGATGGGCTTTTCTCAGTTCTTTAAAAATATAAATCGCCCTTTCTCTCGTATGATTTTTCTCAATAAGTTTCAATATTCTATTGCTACCTGCTTCTAAATTTAGTGCAATTGAAGTCACATTTTTTTTAATGTTACAAATAGACTCTAAGATTTCATCTGTAATTTCACATATTGCAAGTCCTATAGGAAACAGACTTATATATTTCACTTCTTCATAACTATCTATGAGTCTAATTAAATCTTGCAAACGTTGTTCTCCATAAACATCTACACCGTATTCAGTGAGATTTTCGGCTCTTAAGCAAATACATTCCATTAATTCGGGAGCTTTTACCTTTATCCTATCCAATCTAGATTTTATAGTTTCAAGGCTTATACTCTCAAATGGGATATGCATATATGTTCTCCTGCAGAATTTGCATTTTTTAAGACAACCATTAACAGGCCAGATATTTAACCAACCGTAAGATGAATCATAAACCATATATTCATCTTTAATATTCATCTCAAACCTCTTACCTAAAGTTTCTGTAAAATGAGAATTATAAAATGTAATGTTAGAAATGGAATCATCTAAAATTGGTTTAATATTAGTGGCCTTTCCTACTACAATAATCTCTGCTCCTTTTTTACGATTTCTGTCAATCCAATGGATTTGCTCTAACACACTTGGTGACATATCTTCTAACCGAGCATATGGATGAGCATATAAAATATAATCAGCTTCATAAAAATTTACCTCTTTTTCAATTAATGGTAACATTTGAAAAAATGAAACCATTAATTCTCTGTAACATTCTTCCGCATTCCAACAGTTAAACCTAAGATATTCTGCATTTATCTTATATTTAACTTCTTTTGGATTTACAAAATTTGAATTTCTAAACAGTTGTTTCCGTGCCTCATTATAGTTTACTATAATCATATTTTTCTCCTTTCATCTTCTCTATTTTTTTGCTTTGGGTTTCCTAAACTTTATTTATTTTAGATTATAATAAATAAAGATTCTTGTTATAGTTGCTTATTACAACTATAATGATTATAATTTATTTTACATAATATGTCAATCTTTTCTAGCTGAATTTCAAAATGAAGTCCGACACTTTTCTAAAAAATAAATATTTGTAAGTTATATCTCAATTTTAATACCTTTATTTTTTGTTGTCAATAAAATTATTTTTATCGTCTAATTCTTGGTGATAAATCAAAGAATACCTCTAATGCTGTACGCCAATCTAAACATTTTCTAGGTCTATTATTTATTAATTCTGCTACTCTTTCTACATCTTCTTGCGTAATTGTTGAAAAATCAAACTTTTTAGGATAAAACTCTCTTATTAATCCATTTGTGTTCTCATTTGTTGGCTTCTGCCATGGAGCATGCTTATCAGTAAAATATGTTTTTAATTCTAATATTTGACTAAGTTCTATATGTTCTGCAAATTCACTTCCATTGTCACATGTAAATGTCTTTCTCTTATTTTTAGGTATATGTAAAAACTTTTTAGTAGCACCATAATTAAATTCTTTTGCCGTTCCATTAGCTAACAATGAAATTAAAACAAATCTACTTTTTCTATCTACAAAAGTTCCTAATCTATTTTTTGATTTCCTTGATACTACGCTATCAATTTCCCAATGTCCAATTTCACTCCTATTATTAGCTTCTGCACATCTTTCTTTTATATTGATAGCATCTTCAAATTTGTTGTCCCAATGTGTATGAAGATATTGTTTTCCTTTTTTACACAAATTCTTTCTAGTAATATCAGGAATTTGTCTACGATATATCATAGAATATACTTTATTTGTAGATATTTGTTTTCTCTTGTCATTTGAATATTCCAATTTTAATCTATTTGATATCTGCTCTGGCGACCAGGTAAGAAGTATTTTTTCCTTTATATATCCAATTAAGAACTCCATATCTTTACTTGTATATTCTCTATATACTCTTCTCTTGGCACATTCAAAGTCAGCATGGAAAGCTCTATATTCTCCATTCTCATCTGAATTTCTATAGACTATCCTGCAACAAAGATTATATATGATAGTTTCTATGGTAAAGGATAGTATATCATTTATGAAGTTGAAGTCGATGATATCGCTTATACATCTGTTAGCTCCGTTCGAGAACCCAAGAGACTTCTTCGTTTGAAAATGGCTACATAAAATATTTGTCAACAACTTAAGAAAAAATCAACCTTTTGCAGTTGATTTATCAATACTTCGCCAAAGTGCGACGATTTTACTTAATGGAGCGATATTCTTACAAGTTACGAACTCTCTTGTTCTCTTTTCTAGGAATAGTATACATTATTGCTAGATTTATTTCAATAATATTTATGATTTTTTCTACTTTAGTATAAAAAATACCCTTGTAACGCCAGCAAGGGTATTAATACTTATTTTTTACCAATCAGTTTTGATTCCAAAGCAAAAATTTTCTTTTTCATCTACATAAGTAATTAATTTACTTCTAGAACCTATTGAATAATCAATATTATCATGTTGGATATTTAATCCATTCTCTTTGAGTATAGCAATAGGAACTTGAAATTGATCTAAATTTCCATTGTATATAATAAATTGCCTTAAATGTGGAAATGCAGATAATGTACCTATAATTCCAATATTTCCATTTAATAGTTCTACTTCCATGTTAGAAGTTATAAAAGATATATAATCAAGCATAATTATTCCTCCTGTTATTTTATTGGCGTTAAACAAACTCATGTCTATTTTTATTATACAATACATTATGTTAAATTTCAAGGCGAAGTCATTTTCTCATGAGTTAATAATCTTCTCTATAATTTCCATATCTTCTATTTTGTTAATTCCAAAACATTTTTTACCTAAATCTTTTATTGACGCTCCTAGATGATACATTTCTTTATTATCTACAATAATAAATCTATCATGAAATTTATTAGTTTTAGAAACTTTTAAAATAGGATATTCTTTATTGAATTTTTTAACATCTAAATTTTCAATATTGCTTTTGTCTGAGGTTAGTATAACTACTTCCACATTGCTTTTCTTTTTAGTCAACATTTTCAAAACACTGTCATCAATATAATTATCTATAATTAAAATCTTGCTATTTGCTCTTTTTATAATATCTACAATGATACTATATGCATCATATATTTGACCATCAAAAAATATTCTTTGTTTGATATTTTCTTCCAGTTGAAGTTGATTAAATACTTCATCAAATTTTTTATCATGCTCTAATAATTTATTTTCTACACTCGTTAGTCTTTCAAATACTTGTCCATTAATCATTAAGAATTTTCGCATTTCGATAAATGCTTTCATAATACTTACACTAACACTTACTGCTATATTACTTTTTAGCAGAGCTGATAACATTGCTATACCTTGTTCAGTAAATACATAAGGCAAATACTTTCTATGTTGTCCTCTTCCATTTTCGTTTAAGGTGACAAATTGGCACCTTAAAGATTCAAACTCATTTTCATTCAATTGAAAACAAAATTCTTCTGGAAATCGTTCTATATTTCTTTTTACTACACGATTTACATATTTTGTCTCACAATGATATATATTTGCTACATCACTATCAATCATTATTTGTTTACCTCTTATTGTATATATTAATTTCTTTATATCTTCAATAGTCAATTCATTTTGAACTGCTAATTGATTTTCTTCCATAGCTTCACATCCTTTTCTTATTGTATATATCTTAAAACATTTGTTTTGTATTGTCAAGAGTTTTATAATTTTTTATTTTATACTATTAAACAAATATAATGCTACTCTGTTTTGTTCTATTAAATCCATTTCTATAACTTTTGATATAACAAATATTATGTAATGATAGTTTGCAAAATTAACAGTTGTTGTTCTGTATTCTATATTAATTTCTTTTAGTAAATTATCAAAATGTTTATACATTTCAGTTTTGTTATATGCAATGTTTGTATGGCTATAATTATCACACATACATATTGCAAGTCTTAATTTATTTTCTATATCCATATCTTTTATTATATTAATTAAATAATTTACTTTTTCATTATTCATAATCTTTCCTTCTTTCTTATTTTTTGGGATTGGGGACGAAGTCCCCATATTTGAATTTGGCGTATATCCAAATTCAGTGCTTGCTGGGACAAGATTTTTTCTAAATCTCATCTTTCTAATTCATTTTTTGAATGTATTTTTTCATGAAATTCTATTTTTTTAGTTTGTTTATTATATTTAAAATATGCTTGTATTTTATTTTTATCAATTAACTTTATTGTAGTTTTATCATATAAATATAATTCAATTTCATCAAAATTAAATGTGCTTTTTAAATATGAAAGTACTTTAAACTGTTCTATTGTTTCTACTTGATTTTTGTTTATATTTTCTTTATTAAGATGTTTCATAATTTGCTTCCTCCTTGCTATTTTTGTTTGTATTTCTTGGTATTAATGTTAAATTATCTATCATGTTTCCATTTTCAATATGTGGGCAATTTATAACTCCATCTGTATAAAAATGCTCTTGTAATAGTTCTACATATTTTTCTATTTCTTCTTTTGAATATTCTCCAATTTTTTCATCTGAAAATACAAAATAGTCCTCTTTTAATTTTTCTAATTCTATACTATCAATTGCTTCTTTATAAATAAACCCAATCTTATTATTTTTTAAGATTTCATATAAATATTTTATATATGCTTTGCTACTTTTTGCAATAAACTCCTCTGTAAATTTAACATTTGTTATTTCAATAGCATAATTTTTGTTTCTTTTTATTTCTATACAATCAATTAATCTTTTTATTAATTCTTGTTTTGTTTTTCGTTTTAGACTATTAAAAATAGATGTAAATGCAATTTTGTTATTAGTTGTAACTTTACCATGTTCTACATCACAATCTAATTTTTTTAATAGTTCTATTGTGTATTCTTTAAAGTCATTATTTGGATCAATTTGCTGTTTTTTCTTATTTAAGTTCTCAATTTCTTTTTTAATTACATCATTTTTATGGTTTATTGTTTCTACATTTAAAGTAGAACTTAAGTATAAATCTACTAATTTTTTCTCTTGCATTTTTAATTTTTCAATTGCTTTTTCTATATCTTTAATATCCTTTGTTTTGGTAGAATTACATACTATAATTTCATTATCCATATCATACATATATCTTGTTAATTCGTTCAAAATTCTAGCTAACTTTTGTTCTATCT
The DNA here is from genome assembly GCA_947571975.1 of uncultured Clostridium sp. Lineage (GTDB taxonomy): Bacteria > Bacillota > Clostridia > TANB77 > CAG-508 > CAG-269. The sequence goes on from CANPAC010000047.1 coordinate 6,695, forward strand.
TATCTGAGCTATAATGTATTCCTTTTGATTTACAATTAGGATTTTTGCAAGTTAAATGATAATATACTTTTTCTTTTGGGGTTCCACTATATTTAAAAGAGTTTGTAGAAGATAGTATTTTTCCACAAGTAGGACATCTTACAATACCAGTAAATAAGTGGATATGCTCTCCATAATTTGAATGTTTATTTCTTTCCAAAACTTTTCTTGTAATATTCCATGTTTCAATATCTATAACTTGCTCACAGTAATTTTCAACTCTTAATATATCTTGTGGTTTTCTACAATATTTACCATATTCAAATATACCGATATAAATAGAATTGGTAAGTATCTTATATACTCTATCACTTGTCCATTTTCCTGTTTTTAAATAGCCATTGTTATTTTTCATAGCTATTGAAATACTTCTAATTGATTTACCTTGCTTACATAGTTCAAATATTTCTTTCACTACTTGTTCTTCAATTGGTTCTACTTCTAAATGACCTGTTTCACTATTTCTAATATAGCCATAAGGTGCTTTTGCTGGATGTACTTTTTCTAATGCCATTTCTTCCATGGCACGTTTTGTTCTTGCTCCAATTTCTTTTCTTTCTCTTTGTCCAAATACTAAATTCATTCCAAATATCATTTCACCATTAGCAGTAGATACATCATAAGGTTCTAAAATAAGTTCTATTTTGACATCATGTTCTTCACAATAGTTTAAAAGCCAAAAGCCATCATAGTTATTTCTAGTTAATCTATCTACTTTAATAGCAACTATTACTTCAATTTTATGTGATTTAATATCTTTTAAAAGTCTTTGCATTTCTGGTCGCATTAAATCTTTTCCAGAATGTCCTGCATCATTGTATACATCTACAATATCATAATTGTTTTTTTCACAATATTCCTTTATCATTCGTAACTGTGAATCAATAGAAAAACCATTATCTCTTTGGTCATCTGTTGACACTCTTACATAAACTCCACATCTCATAAAATATTACCTCCTCTACTTAATAGCTCACTTATAGGCGTTTTGTCCCCCCCTAGTTTTAAAATTTTATGAGAATTTGCTTAATTTCTTTGAGATTATACTTTTGTTTATGTTCTTTAATGTAAAAGTTTCTATTGGCTATTTCATTTACTTTATATTCGTGAATAGTAAGAATAGTAGGATATGTAATTAAATATTCAGTTGGTTCAATGAATTGTAAATTAGTAGCCTTTAAATGCTCAATTTTGCCATTTCTAACTGTGTAATCATAGCTTTTAATAATTTCCAGTATTTCATCATTTGGCTTTAATTCTTGTATTACTTCAAACTCAAACATAAAAAATGCCCTCCTTTCCAAAAGAGAACATTTTGATATTTTTATTAAGTTCAATTCATCTTTTCTAAAAACAAAAAAACTTACGAAACTCTTTATAGTTCGTAAGTTGCTATAAATTGGAGCTAATAGGCAGAATCGAACTGCCGACCTACAGGTTACGAATCTGTTGCTCTACCAACTGAGCTATATTAGCGTAACTAACACCTATCTTACACCAACTTTGTACATTTGTCAATCTGAAAAAACGTCATTTTTATAACAATCCCTGCCATTAATAGCTCCTAATAAATACACTTTATGAAAGCATTTTTTATGTTTTTTTATCTCTTCTAATTCCTCTTTTGTAAACAAATATTTATTTTCTTCTAATCTTTCATCAATAAATTTTTCCAAAGCAAAACTTTTCATATCTAAAAAACCCTCTTTCGTATAAAATAATTATACAATATGTAAAAAAGAAAAACAAAACCCACTTTCGACAAAAAAGTCCGCAATGCTTAGGAAATACTGTAAAAAGTTTCTAAAAAATTTTTTTCAATTTTTATGATTCTGATAGAATTCTATTTCTCAAATTGTGCCAACTATTGCCACTAATATATTTAAGGCTCTCTGAACTTAATAAATTATTTTGTTTTGCATAACAATTCCATTCTTTAATTGTTGGAAATTTAACAAAATCTTTTGTAACCTGCCTTAAACATCTAATTGTTTCTATATATTTTTCATTCATAATACTATCAGGGTCAAATTGTCTTTCATTTTTATAATAAGAGTTTACTAACTCATTATATCTATTACTTATCTTTCTAGTTTGTTCTGAATTCAAACCATAAGTTTCTATTGTCTCATCTAATTTCTTCCTTAGTTTTTCAAAATCATTTATCATTTGTATCACCTCTTTTAAAATTTATCATATTATTACTTAGAATACTATGTACTATAAATGTTATTTTTTGTCGTTTTTAATAGAATTGCTTTGATAAATAATATCTCTTAAATTTTATAATTTTTCCCTCTCTATTTCTTTTTCTTTCCCATGTAGTTTCAAATTTATAGCCTTCTTCTTTTAATTCCTTAACCATAGTAGCAAACTGTGTAATGCCTAAATCCGTATATGCTTCCGAAGTTGTTATACTTCCCTTTTTTCTTATATACATTATTATTTTATGTCTTTGTGCTAATTTCATACTTATCAATCTCCCTTGTAGAACTTATTGTTCTTTCATTCCTTATAATTTTACAGTACATATTGTTCTTTGTCAAGATTTTTCTCTTACTTTTTTAAGATTTTCTAATCTTTTGTACCCGTAATAAAACATTTTCCGCCTTTTATCAAATTTTTCTTTACTAATCGAACTATTTGTTGTATAATCAAATTATTGAAATACAAGGAGATTTAATATATGAATAGAATAAAAGAATTACGATTAGAAAAAAGATTATTGCAGTCTGATGTTGCTAAATATATAGGAAAATCTGAAAGAATTGTTGGCTTTTATGAAAAAGGTGAACGAGACCCTAACACAGACACACTACTAAAGTTATCTGAATTATTTGATGTGTCAGTAGATTACATTCTAGGCAAATCAAAGGTAAAAAATATGCCCACATTAAATGATATAGATATTGCTTTTGCTAGTGGCATAAAAGGTCTTACAAAAGAAAATAAAGAAACTTTAAAAAATATTATGGAAAATTTATTAGCTGAACAAGAATTAGAAGACGAAATAGAGGATTAGATATGAAAACCTCTGATTTGTATCAAAAACTGAAAAAAGAAAACATCCATTATATAAAACATGAACTGCTTTTTACTAGAGGTGCAATTGTTCACTATCAAAATATTACAGCCATTGTAATAGATGACAAACAAGTACAAACTAGTGTTAGTGAAAATACTGTCTTAATACAAGAATTAGGGCATTATCTAGCAAATGCCTATTATGATACGAACACTCCATATGAATTAATAAGAAAACTAGAACACAAAGCTGATATAAAAGCATGGGAAGAATTTTTCCCATATGAAGAAATTAAAAAATTAATGAAAAAAGGCTTAACTACTGCTACGCGGGTTAGCTAAATATTATCAAGTAGAAGCCTCTTATATGGCAAAATGCCTAAACTATTATTATAATCTTTATCATACTTTCGATTAATTTTATGTTCTTGCTAAAATTATAATTCTATAAACATCATCATCTGTACAACAAGACAATGTTATTTCTGGTTTACCATTTGTATCTCTTTTAATATAACTTACATCTTCTGCTGTTGTTACAAATTTATTATAAATTGTATATTCAACTTTTTCCCCATTTAGTGTTGTTATATAAATTTTGTCCCCTATTCCTAAATTTTTATTATTTGAAAAAAGTGTACCATTTCTATAATTATGACCTACAATTAAATTATTTCCATTTTGATTTAATTCTCCTGTTGAATATAATAAACATGGTGCATTTTCCATTCCATTTACTGTTACTTGGTTTAAAATTGGTGTGTTAACACCTGTCTTTGGAATTTCTATTTTTCCAATAGTTACATATCCTTTATATTGTGTTGGTACTATATTTAGTTGTTTCTTAACTTCTCTTACTTCTTCTTGCTTATCTACTATGGCTTGGTTTGTTATTTCCTCCTGATTATCAACTAGTTGTTTTATTTCTATGTCAACGTCTATATTAGCATTTTCTATCTCTTCTTCAATTTTTACTAATGCCTGTTTAGATTCTTTTTGTATCTCCTGTTTTTCTATCATTACTGTTAAAGGCTCTTGATAAAACATGCTTGATTTAGTCATTGGATTTATTCCTACTATCATCTGTTTTGTTATTTTTGTTTCTTCTGTAAAAAAGTTGATTGCTATTATTCCTATAGATAAAATCAATAATGTTATAATATTAGCACATATTATTATAACCTCATTTGCTTTATTCCCTAGCATCTTCCTTTTTCACTCCTTTAATTTTTTATACGCATATATTTTATCATTTTATTTTACATAAATCAATAGTTTGAATATAAAAAACCGAAACTAAGATTTTTTATGCAGTGGAAACTGCTACAAAATCTTAGTTTCGCTATAATTATATTTTAATACATTCCGTCCATTCCTGCTGGCATTCCTGCATCATGACCTCCACAATTACATCCTTTTGGTTCTGGACTATCAGTTACAATACTTTCTGTTGTAAGTACCATAGATGCAATTGATGCTGCATTTTGTAATGCACTTCTTGTTACTTTAGTTGGATCTACAATTCCTGCTTTTTTCATATCTACATATTGTTCTTTACTAGCATCAAATCCAACTCCTGTTTCAGATTTCTTTACTGTATCTGCAATAACAGCTGGTTCTAATCCTGCATTAATAGCAATTTGCTTAACTGGTTCTTCTAAAGCTTTTAATACAATTTTTGCTCCTAAAGCTTCTCCTCCTTCTAAAGAATTTACCAATTTTTCCACTTTAGGAATTACATTCATTAAAGCTGTTCCTCCACCTGCTACAATTCCTTCTTCTACTGCTGCTTTTGTAGCAGATAAAGCATCTTCAATTCTTAGTTTTTTATCTTTCATTTCTACTTCTGTTGCAGCTCCAACACCAATTACTGCTACTCCACCAGCTATTTTAGCTAATCTTTCTTGTAATTGTTCTTTGTCATATTCACTATTAGTTTCTGTTATTTGTGCTTTAATTTGACCTACTCTATCTGCAATTTGTTGTTTATCGCCATTTCCATCAACAATAATAGTGTTTTCTTTTTGTACTTTAACTTGTTTTGCCTTACCTAATTGGTCTATTGTTGTATCTTTTAATTCTAATCCTAAATCAGATGTAATAACTTCTGCACCTGTTAAAATTGCAATATCTTCTAACATTGCTTTTCTCTTATCTCCAAAACCTGGTGCTTTTACAGCTACTACATTTAGCACTCCTCTTAATTTGTTTAAAATTAGAGTAGATAATGCTTCTCCTTCGATATCATCACAGATAATTAATAATTTACCAGACTCTTGCATTAGTGCTTCTAATAGTGGTAATACTTCTTGAATATTACTAATTTTTTTATCTGTTAATAATATGTATGGATTGTCTAAAACTGCTTCCATTTTTTCTGTATCTGTTGCCATATATGGTGATAAATATCCTTTATCAAATTGCATTCCTTCTACTACATTTAGTTCTGTATTTGAAGTTTTTGATTCTTCTATAGTAATAACACCATCTTTTGACACTTTTTCCATTGCGTCTGCTATTAGATTTCCGATTTCATCGTTATTAGCTGAAATACTTGCAACTCTTGCAATATCTTCTTTTCCATTGATATTAGAACTAATCTCTTTTAGCCCTTCTACTGCTTCTTCAACAGCTTTGTCAATTCCTCTTTTAATTGCCATTGGGTCAGCTCCTGCTGCTACATTTTTTACACCTTCTTTAATCATACTTTGTGCTAAAACTGTAGCTGTTGTTGTTCCATCTCCTGCTACATCATTTGTTTTTGTAGACACTTCTTTTACTAAACGAGCTCCCATGTTTTCATATTTGTCTTCTAATTCAATTTCTTTTGCAATAGTAACACCATCATTTGTAATTAGTGGTGCTCCAAAACTTTTATCTAATACTACATTTCTTCCTTTTGGTCCTAATGTTACTTTAACAGTGTCTGCTAATTTATTAACTCCTTCTAATAAAGATTTTCTTGCATCTTCTCCAAATTTAATAACCTTTGCCATTTTCTTTCATTCCTTTCTAACTCGTGTTTTTAATTATTCTACGATTGCTAATATATCATCTTGTTTTACTATGATATATTCTGTTCCTTCGTATTTCACTTCTGTTCCAGAATATTTGCTTACAATTATGTTGTCACCTTTTTTTACATTGACTGGTTCTATTTTCCCGTCTACTTTTTCTCCTGGTCCGACTTCTATTACTTCTGCTATTTGTGGTTTTTCTTGTGCATTACCAGCTAATATAATTCCACTTTTAGTTGTTTCTTCGCCTTCTTTCATTTTTATTAATACTCTGTTTCCTAATGGTTTAATCATTTTTTGTACCTCCTTAAAAGTTTGATTTAGCACTCTTGCTAATCGACTGCTAATACTTTATACCCTTTTGGCTTTATTGTCAATACCTTTTTTTCTTTTTTCACATAAAGTTCACATATCTATTATATTCATTGATAATTCTATGTATTCTTTTTCTTGCTTTTTTTTAATAAACAAGCTATAATTTAAATATGAAAAAATTAATTGTAACTAAAAAATATAATGGAAAAAAATTGAATAAATTTTTACTAGATACCTTAAAAAATCTTTCTTCTAATCTTTTTTATAAAACACTACGAAAAAAAGATATTCGAATTAATGGTAAACGTATATCTGAAAATGTAATTATTCACGAAAATGATGAAGTTTTAATATATATTGAATTTAACCCTCATACCATGAGGTAGATTTATCT
>CANPAC010000048.1 GCA_947571975.1 uncultured Clostridium sp.
TTATATAAAGCCTTTTCTATTTATCGAATTTATCTTACTTACAAATCAAGAGTTGCGGAGAATAAAATCTAATTATTTTTCACTGAAATGTAACGGTTGACTTCATAAAACGACAATGATATAATGCAGTTGAACTAATAAACATAGAAAAAGGAGAAAAAATATGGCTGTAAAAATGATAGTAGGTCTTCAATATGGAGACGAAGGAAAAGGAAGAGCAGTACATTATGAAGCAAAAAACGCATCAATTGTAATTAGAGCAACAGGAGGAAGCAACGCTGGTCACACAGTAGTAGCAAATGGAAAAAAATATGCAATGCATTTATTACCATCAGCAATTATTAGAGCAGAAGTACTTTCAATGATTGGTCCGGGTGTTGTAGCAGACCTTAAAGTATTATCAGAAGAAATTGAACAAATGAGAGAAGCAGGAGTAAGAATAGAAAAAGATAATTTTGTAATAAGCCAAAGAACTCATATAACTTTGCCACATCATAAACAATTAGATAGATTATATGAAATGCTAAAAGATAACAAAGTAGGAACAACAGGTAGAGGAGTAGGCACAACATATGAAGAAAAAGCAAGACGTACAAATTTAAGAATGTGTGATTTATTTGACAGTGAAGCTGAATTAAAACATAAAATTGCAGAAAATTTAAAAGTGTATAATGTATTAGTAGCAGAAGCTAACAAATTAATTGAAAATGGTACATATGAAGAAGAAAAATTTCCTATGATTACAGTAGAAGAAGAATACGAATATTGTATGAAATATAAAGGAACAGTACAAGAATTTATTACAGATACACATCCTATCATTGATAAAGCTATAGAAAAAGATGAATTGATTATTATCGAAGGGGCACAATCTTTCTGGCTAGATAATGACCATGGTGATTATCCAATGACAACATCTTCTAATCCAAATAGCAGTGGAACAGCATCAGGTGCCGGAATTGGACCTACTTTAATAAATGAAGTAGTAGGAGTAATAAAAGCATATACATCAAGAGTTGGAAATGGTCCTTTTATTACAGAACTAAATAACGAAATAGGTGATAAAATCCGTGACTGGGGTCATGAATATGGAACTACAACAGGAAGACCAAGAAGAACAGGATGGCTTGATTTAGTAATGATAAAACATACAAAAAATACAAGTGGATTAACGTCTTTATGTGTAAATCATTTAGATACTATTGGCAAATTAGATAAAATTAATGTATGTGTAGGATATAAATATAAAGGTCAAACTATAAAACATGTTCCAATAGATAAGCAAAATTGTAAGCCATTATATGAAGAATTGAAAGGTGGTTGGAGCACAGAGGGAGCAACAACTTTTGAAGAACTTCCTAAAGAGGCTCAAGATTATATTCATTTTATTGAGAATTATACAGGGGTACATGTGAAATATATTGGAGTAGGAGCTGACGAAAAAAGAACAATTATAAGATAGGAACATGGAAATACTAGTATATAGCAATTATAGAAAGTAAAAATAGTATTAAAAGAAGCATTGTAGAAAGAAGGAAAAATGGAGAAATATAATTTATCTATGTTAAATGATACAGAGTTCGAAGAACTCTGTTGTGATATTTTAGAATTAGAAACCGGAAATAAGTTTAGAACATTTAAGAAAGGCAAAGACGGTGGAATAGATATTATGCCTATTAATGGTGATACTTCTGTAATAGGACAAGCTAAGCATTGGATAAATACGCCATTTTCAACAGGAAAATCAGAGCTAATCAAAAGTAATGAAAGGCAAAAAATAGAAAGAGCAAATGTAAAAAAATATTATTTTTTTACAAGCAGAGAATTAACTGAAAAAAATCTATTAGACCTTCAAGAGATATTTACTCCATATTTGAAACATGAAAATATTTATGATTATACAATTATAAATAAAATATTAAATACAAAGCAAGCAGAGTATATTATTGATAAATGGGAAAAATTATGGTTGCCTTCTCAAAATATCATTAATAAAATTGTAAAAAACTATCAAGATTCAAAATATTCATATACAAAAAATCAGATTATAAGAGATTGCAAATATTATGTAAAAATAGCAAGTTATAACAAGGCGAGGGATGTTCTAAAAGATAATAATGTGTTAATTATTCATGGTGAACCTGGTGTTGGAAAGACGTCAATGGCTAAAAGTTTATGTAATAGTTATATAAAAAATAATTATCAATTTATTTTTGGGAATGTTAATAATATAAAGGAAATTGAACAAGAGATTTATTCTGATGGTAAAAAGGTAATATTAATTGATGACTTTTTAGGTTCTAATATCATGGAAATGAATGTGAACACTACTGATAATTTATTAGAAAATATAATTGATTTATGTTTAAACAGTAAAGATAAAAAATTAATATTAACAACAAGAACCTATATTTATAACAATGCAAAAGAAACTATGGAAAAATTTAATTTAAAAATTGATAATGTAGAAAAAATGATGTTAAATGTAAGTGATTGCAGTAATTTAGAAAAAGCAAAAATATTGTATAATCATTTATATTTTAATCAAATTTATAAAAATGAAATATATGAAGAAATAAAGAAAAATCAATTCTATAATAAAATTATTGAACACCAAAATTTTAATCCAAGAACAATTAGTCAAATTGCAGAAAAAATAAATCAGGAAGAACCAAAAAATATACAAAATTATATTATAGCAGCATTAAATAATCCTTATAAAATATGGAACAATGAGTATGAAAAGTTAAGCGAAGAGCAAAAGACTTTATTAATATTAATTTGCATTGCTGGTAATGTGAGAAATGAAGAAAATATTATAAATGTTTTTAATAAAATGATAGAAAATAATAATAATGATAATTTATATAAAAATACAATAAAAAAATTGTCAGAAGCGTTTATAAAAGTGATGCATAGAGGTAAAACCACTATCCTATCGCCACTAAATCCTAGTGTAACAGATTTTATTATATATAAAATTAGGCAAAATGAGATTAATATAGAAAAATACATAAAAAACAGTTTGCATATTTCGCAATTAGAGTTTATATTAAAAATAGATAGTAAATATAAAAAATTGATATTAGAAAAATTAATTGATGAAATAGATTATTTTGATAGTAAAAATCCGGAAAGAGAAAAAAACATATATTTTTTATTAAAAGAAATGGATTTTAAAGAAGATGAGTATTTTAAAAAGTTAATTGATAAAGCATATACAAGAAAGAAAATTTGGTGGAATTATGATTTGATAATGCATGTGTTATATGAAAAAAGTGAAATGTATGAATTTGTAAAGGAAAAGATTTATGAAGATATAACAAATGAAACTTTTTATTTATTAAATGAAATTAAGTCAGTAAAAGATATGAATATTTATAATGAGGTTGTAAATGAATTGCAAAGAACAGATGGAAGCATAAATTTGAAATTGACTAAAAATACAGATTTGTATGATGAAATTCGTACAAAAGTAATAAATAGAAAATTTAAGAAAATAGAAAAAGATAGGGAAAAAGCAAAAGGGAATAAGCTAATAGCAAATGATGGAGAAAATATAGCAGGAAATCAAAATGAAAAAATTGAAAGTAAAAGGGTTTTATTTGATGAGTTTATTAAACAAGATATAAATGAATTTGATGAAATTCGAAAGATTTTTGAGAGATAATTTATGAGGTTGCTTAAGGAGAAAAATAATATCTAAGAATATAGTAAGAAATAATTTAGTTAAAGCTTGAAAGAATAAAAATGTAACAATGTTATTCTTTCAAGCTTTAGTTGTTATAATACTGCACCTAAAAGTAGAATACCTAAATTGTCTTGATATATTTCATCAAATTGAGAAATTGGTAGAGGATTTTGACCAATTCCAGCTTCAATAGTATAACCTGGCTTGTTATATTTTTGGATAAACCAATCTTTAAATCCTGCAAAACTAGAATTATAAGGAGTTCTAGATAGAGTGTAACCACTAGATTCAGCAAATTGTTCACCAATTGCTTGGCTATTTGGTGGATTGTAGTTTTGAAATTGCCAATAGATTTCTTTACCTTGTGTGTGATAAGCAATTACAAGTCTAAAATCATGGGATAAGGTAAAGTTATAAATAGCTAAAGCTTCGGGTTCTGTTAATGGGCCATAGCCTACAAAGTCTCTAGGACTAGGACGAGTAAAACCTTGAGAATATTTTATTGATTTGGCTTTTTCCCATTCAGCGGGAAATTGCAAATTTAAGTCCACACCTGTGAGGCTGATTAACTTCCATATGTAAAAATTATAATTATAAAAATATTTACAGAAGTATAGCACTTTCAATGAATTTATGATATAATTCACATAAATCTAGTTAGATACTACTAAATTTTTACAATCTCCTTTGAGGAGTTGACATATATTAATAATCAGTAACAATACAATATTTTGTAAAGGAGGAACTTTTATGGCAAAAAAACGGAGCAAAAAGAATTTAACTTCGAAACAAGCAAACAGAATATCCTTGGTAATAAGTGTAATATATTTAATTTTAGCACTTATAGAAGGGATAATAGCAAAACCTACAGGAGATTATGCAGTGTACTATTGGACAATAGGCTGTATTGTAAGAACTGTTTTTATTTACTTTGTTTTCTATAATGTTATATTTAAAGGAGAAGATAAGGTAAGAAAAGAAAGAACAAAGGAAATAGAAATTGCAACGATTCAATATCTGTCGTATACAGAATTTAAAGAAGTTTACTTCTTAGCTGAAGGTTTTGGAAGTGATATAAATATGATGAGGAAAATTCTGCAAAAAGAAGATGGTAAAAATTGGGTAAATGAGTAAAAAACCGTTTGACATATAGCATATTTTGTGGTATTATGAATATAATAATTAAGAACATCATTGTTTTTAATAAATGTGTTTGTCGCCGCCCCTTTGGCGAGGTATAAATGAGAGAGTGAATAAATGTGTTTGTCGCTGCCTCTTTAGCGAGGTATAAATGAGAGAGTGAATAAATTTTAATGGGGCTTACCAAAAAAGGTAAGCCTTAACTAATATAAGGAGCAAAAAATATGCAAATAGATGTAGGTTATTTTTATTTTGTAAAAGATAATTTTTTTTATATTATAAATTATCCAGAATAAATTAAAAATAAAGAAAATGTAATTAAACGACCATGTTATTTTTGTTTTAAAAGTAAAGAAAATGATAAAATTATATGGTTTGTTCCAGTTAGTACTAAAGTTGATAAATATAAAAAAATATATGAAAATAAAATTCAAAAACAAATAAAATTAGGAAAAAATCCATCAATAGATACAATAGTTTTTGGATATGTTGCAAATACCTATAGCACATTTTTAATACAAAATATGTTTCCAGTAACAGAAGAATATATAGAGAGCCAATACATAAAAAATAAAGTTGCAATTACTCTATCAAATAAGTTACAAAATGAAATAATTAGTAAAGCAAATAAAGTATTAAATTTATATAATCATGGTATGAAAAATATTATTTTTCCTGATATCGATAATATATTAAAACAGTTATTGAAATAAAAAAATTTCCCTCCCAGCGGGCTAAGAAGGTTTTAGGAGATTTTCTCCTAAACAGCAAAAAGGGGGTCAAAATACCAAGCTGGCGAATTTTGGGCACCACAAAATGCCTTAAAATTCGGTACAAAAAAGATGTAGTTTTTTATAAATAAAAGCTCCATCTTTTTTTGTACCCAAATTTCTTTTTCTGTACCCATTTTAATAAAAGTTTCCAAAAGCAAAGTATACTCTTTATTGCGAAAGCAACAAGGTTCTGGGGTACCTCACCCACAAGCTTTGCTTGTGAGGTGGGTCAGGTTCTTATAAATTATTTAAGTTTAATATTTAAATAGAAAAATTTTGATTATACGAATATCATTCTTAAATAATAATAAACATTATTAAGAGGTGTATGTTTTGGGAAAAGAAGATATAAAAATTTACTGTAAATTTAATAAAGCAAAACAACCTATTGATAAAGTTATTTGTAAAATGTTTTACGATTTTACTGAAAAGAAAACGGACAATAAAAATATTGAAAAAAGAGCTGACAAAATATAAAGACCAAGTTATGATAATAGTACTGTAAATATTTTTATGGGAAGGAGTGAAATGTTTAAGCTAATAACTAAAAATTATAAAGTTCGGTATGTATATTAGGTTATCTCGTGAAGATGGCGACAAACAAGAAAGTGAAAGTATAGGTAATCAAAGAAAAATAATTGAAAGATATTTAAAAGAGCAAAACCTAAATATTGTAGATGAATATGTTGATGATGGAGTTTCACGGAACTACATTTGATAGACCAGAGTTTAATAGATTAATTGCAGATATTCAAAGTCAAAAAATTAATATGGTAATAACAAAAGATTTATCAAGACTTGGAAGAGATTATATAAAAACAGGATATTATATAGAAAATTATTTTCCGGAAAATCAGGTAAGATATGTTTCAATACTTGATGGAATAGATACATATAGCGAAACAGTAAATAATGATATTACACCATTTAAGGCTATTTTAAATGACATGTATGCAAAGGATATATCAAAGAAGATAAGAAGTGTTTTTAAAGAAAAACAAAAGCAAGGGAAATATTTATGTAGTACACCAGCATATCGGCTATAAAAAAGATTTTAATAATAAAAATAAATTAGTAATTGATAATAATGTTGCAGATATAGTAAAAAAGATATTTGATATGTATGTAAGTGGAACTGGGAGTAAGTTAATTGTTGAATACTTAAATAAAAATCATTATTTAAGTCCATCAGGGTATAGAAATACTGGAATTGTTCAAAATCAAAATAAGACCGATTATTTTTGGAATGCAACTACTATATGTGATATGTTAAAAAACGAGGTTTATATAGGCAATACAGTCCAAAATAAAGTATCTGTTGTTTCATATAAAGTGAAGAAACTTCGTAAAGTAGAAAAAGAAAAATACATAAGAGTAGATAACACTCACGAGCCAATTATTGATAAAGAAATCTTTGAAAAAGCACAAATAATACATAAAGAAAGAGCAAAAAAGGTTGTAAAACAATATGACTATTTGTTACGAGGGCTAATATACTGCAAACATTGTCGGTTGGCAAATGCAAATTGTATTAAAAGTAAATCATAACAGTAACAGACCTAAAATTCCATATATTGTAGATACAGGTTATAAAAAACGAGGTTGTTATGTAAGAAATTTGAATTATCCAAAATTTGAAAAAAGAATATTAGAAATTATAAAGCAAGTTTGTAGGATATATGCTAATCGTACTATGCTAGAAGAAACCTATAAAAAAGTAAAAGACAAGTCAATAGATTTAGTGTCATCTGTAAAAAAGCAAATTGAAACAATAGACATTAAAATAACAGAAATTAATAAAAATTTGGATAGTTTATATAATGATAAATTAAATGGCATATTGACTGATATTGATTTTACAAGAATATCTGCGAAGTTTGTTAATGAAAGAGATAAACTAACAAATGAAAAAAGTGAACTAATGGATAGATTTCAATTATTACATGGACAGCAATCTATCAAAAATAAGAATGATGAAGAGCAAATGAATAAAACAATAAATGAATTTTTAGAAATGAAAGAAATAGATAAAGTTTGTTTGTTTAGACTAATAGATAAAATAGAAATAGACAAAGATAAAAATGTTTTTATTTCATTTAACTTTGCACCATTAAATACAATAAATGAAAATATAGATGAATTTATCGAAGTAGAAAAAATACTGAATGATGAGAAAGCAATATAACAATTACATTAAGGGCAATTGATGTAGAATATAACTACATTATTTTTTGAAAATAAAAAGGTGGAAGTTAATGAAACTTTCACCTGTGATATTAAAAATATACCAACCACAAAATAAAACGAATAGAACGCAGTAATCATCTATATTACAGAATATTTCAAATTAGATTTCGGATTTAAGTAAAAGAAATTTTATAATGGACAGGCTATCCATCAAAAAGTGGAAGATAGTAATAAAAGAAATAGTATTAAAAATAATACTAAATTACAGAAAAAATCTATATCAAATTATACAAATCAAAGAGGAGATATCAGTAGTATAAAACCAACTGGTTGGGTGCAAAGGAAATATAATGGAGAATATTTATATAATAGATGCCATTTAATAGGTTATCAGCTATCAGATGAAGGTGCCGATGACGTAGTTATCTACAACTTTTCTCGGCTCTCATAACGATTGATACAAATATCAATCAATTTATTAAAGTATATCATAATTTTTATAAATTGCAACACCATTTTTTTAATTTTAATTTTTTATATTGTAAAATATAAAGCAAACTATATTTTTAAGTATATGAGTGCAAAATTATTTCATAAAATATACAAACTTTTGTTTACTTATAATTTGTAATGTGTTATACTTTGAAATGCGAGGTGATGATTTATGAATGATGAAATTCACAATAATATTGAATAAACTGAGTTTTTATTAAATAGTATCAATAATTCTGATGCTATCCAGTTTTCAGAATGAACTAAAGAAAAAGCAAATTTATGTACAGTTCTTCCATTAACCACCAAAAGACTACAAGATGGCTTTTGGTTTCATATTGATTTAGAAGAAGTTGACTCAACTGTTTTAACTGAACAATTAAAAGTTGTTAGTAAAATAAGAATTACACACCCTTGTAGAACAAAGGGAAAACTAGTTGTTATTACAAAAAATGACTAGAACAAAATTAATTCACAACTTGAAAGTTTATATAGGCTAAGACCACTAAAAGATGAATAAAATTTTGAATTTTGCTTGATTTTCTGTCATAGGATAGTTTATAATTAAATTAATAAAACATTAGTGTCTATAGCTTTATGCTATGTTAGTCATTAGTAAAAGGAGAAAATCTAAAATATTGAGACTATCGAAAAAGTTGTGTAAATAAATCTCTCTTTGATATTTTTATATTTTATCACGGAAGGATTTATTTACACAACTTTTTCTATACTATCTTTCTAAACTTTTCATGCCTATTATTAATTTATAAATATTTTTTTAACTGTTGGGCAGTATCTTCTTGAAATTGAACAAACTCAGTTAAAATATTTTTTACAGGCTCATCAGTAGTAGGATTATTATTTAAAAGTTTAACACCTTTAATAATTCCCATATTTGTGCCTTGTAACATCATTTCTGCAATTTTAGAAGTACTTTTATCTTCCATAGTATTAAATTCTACACTCATCCATCCCATGGCTTTTTGCATAGGATTTAAATCTTTTGGAAAATCATCATAATTTGTAAGCTGAGTGTTTACTTTGTTTAAAATATCATTATATTTGTCATATTGAAATTTTAAATCTTTTTTGAAGTTATCATCTTGTACCTTTTCAGCAACATTGGAAATAGAATCCATTCCCATTTTGATTCCTTTGTTGATTTCGTTTAAAATATAACCTGGACTGTCCATATATAATTCCTCCTTTATTTTTTAATATGTACATAATAATTGAAAAATATTCTAATTACTTATTATATAATTGCAAACAAAAATAAAAATCAAGAGTTGTAGAGATAAACACCTAATATGTTTTTAGTGAACTGCAACACCGAAAAATGTTAACATAGTGATAATAATTGACACAATTTAAAATTATTGATATACTTCTAATATGAAAAAAACATAACTTGAGTTTAAGTGATAAATAATAAAAACGAAAGAGGAGAGAAAAATGGAAAGTATATCAAAATTCAAGAAAAATTTAGGAAGCAGAGGAATTACACTAATAGCATTAGTCATTACAATAATTGTTTTGTTAATATTAGCAGGAGTAAGCATATCAACATTAACAGGAGAAAATAGTATTTTAGCAAAAGCTAATGTAGCAAAAGAAAGAACAATTCATGAAACGGTTAAAGAAGCTATTTTATTGAAATATACAGAGTACATACAAGAATTGAGTATAAATAATAAACAACAAAAACAAAAGCCAACATCAAGAATGGCTGTAGTGGAACCTATATCTATAAAATCATTTGTAGAATTTTTACAAGAAGAAAAATATGTAGATGAAAAGCTAGTTATAAATATAGAAAGATTAGTAGGAAATAAATTAAGTTTAGGTAATGGAACAGGAACAACAGATGTATATAAAATAGAACAACTAGAAGAAAATGAAAAATGGATATTAAAATTGAAATATATGGATGAAAAAGCTGTAGAAAAAATTTTATGGGAAGAAACATTAGATGTGAAATCTATAATAGAAGGAGGAGACGGAGATAGAGATACCGATATAGCTCCATAAAAATAAAAAAATACTTCTTATGATATAACTATGATATATCAAAGAAGTATTTTTTTGTTCACAAAAAATTCACAAAAAAATTAGCAGATAGTATTGACAAGTGCTAAAAAGGGGTATAATATATATGGAGTTAGCAATCAACACACAAGAGTGCTAAAAGGGGTGAAGAAATTTGTTAGATGAAAGAAAAAAGAAAGTCTTACAAGCAATTGTAGAAGAATATATAAACACAGCAGAGCCAGTAAGTTCAAATGCCTTAACCCAAAAATCGCGGCTTACAATGTAGCAGTGCAACAATAAGAAACGAAATGTCAGAATTAGAAAAAGGTGGATTTTTAGACAAAACACATACCTCAAGTGGAAGAATACCATCAGCAAAAGGATATAGGTACTATGTAGACGAATTATTAAACGACAATGACATCAGCATAGAAGAAATTAAATATATTAGTTCAAAATTAGAAACAAAAGTAAATGAAATAGAAGACTTAACAAAAATAGCAGCAAACACAATATCAGAAGTAACACATTACACAACTGTTTCTATTGGACCTAAAGCAACCACCCAATTAATAGAAGAAATCAAATTTGTATTGCTAGGAACAAGAATGATGATGGCAGTTATATTAACAGACACAGGATTAGTAAAAGAAACAATAATCAAATTTGACGAAGATATCAATGAAAAACAAGTAGAAACAATGAATTATATGTTCAATAACAAACTGAAAAATCAACCAATAGAAACTATTGATAGACCACTAGAAGAATACTTATATGACGAGATGACATACAGTATTAATGTAATAAAACCAGTTATAGAACAAATAAAAAAAGTATTAGCAGAAGACAGTAAAATATATTTAGAAGGAACAAATAAATCATTTGATTTACCAGAATTCAATAGCCTAGAAGTTGCTAAAAATTTTATTAATATATTAGATACAAAAGAATTAGTAACAGATATGCTAAATTCGGGATTTGCTGAAGACATAAATGTATATATAGGGGAAGAAAACGAAAAACAAGAATTAAAAGATTTTAGTGTTGTTACATTCAAACACAAAGTAAATGGAAAAGACTTAGGAACTATAGGAATTATAGGACCTAAAAGAATGGATTACTCAAAAGTTATTTCTGTTATGAAATACATTAATAAAAAATTAAAAGAAATTGACTAGTTAGAAGAAAGGAAGCAAGATAATATGGAAGAAAAGGAAAAAGAAAATTTAGAAGAGAAACAAGAAACTTCAAAAGAAGAAAGCAAAGTAAAAGATATGGTGCCAAAACAAGACTATGAAGAATTAGAGGATAGATATAAAAGAATTTTAGCAGAATTTGAAAATTTCAAAAAAAGAAGTAGCAAAGAAAGAGATGTATTATATAACTCAATTCTTTCTGACGTAGTAGAGGTTATGCTTCCTGTAGTAGATAACCTAGAAAATGCAGCAAAAATAGAAACAGCAGACGAGGAATATAAAAAGGGAGTAGAACTTGTGCTAAAACAATTTAAAGATGTTTTAGCCTCTAATGGTGTAGAAGAAATAAAAACAGTAGGAGAAACTTTTGACCCCGAACTTCATGAAGCAGTAAGCAGTATTCAAGATGAAAATTTAGGGGAAAAAGAAATTGCTGAAGAATATAGAAAGGGCTACAAAATAGGAAATAAAGTGATTCGTCATTCTATGGTAGTAGTAGCAAACTAAAAAGTTATTAATTTTAAGAAATGATTTTAAGGCGGAGGAAAATCATTTTAGGCAATAAATAAAAAACAAAGTGATGTTTTTTGATTCCGTCTAAAAAACATCAAAAAAGAAAGGATGATAAAAAATGGGGAAGATTATAGGAATTGACTTAGGAACAACAAATTCATGTGTAGCAGTAATGGAAGGTGGAGAACCAGTAGTAATACCAAATGCAGAAGGAAACAGAACAACACCATCTGTTGTAGCATTTTCAAACAATGGAGAAAGACTAGTAGGACAAATTGCAAAACGTCAAGCAGTAACAAATCCAGACAATACTGTTATATCAATCAAAAGAAAAATGGGAACAAATGATAAAGTAGATATAGATGGTGACAAATTCTCACCACAAGAAATTTCAGCAATGATTTTACAAAAACTAAAAGCAGATGCTGAAAATTATTTAGGACAAAAAGTAACACAAGCAGTTATTACTGTACCAGCATACTTTAGTGATAGCCAAAGACAAGCAACAAAAGACGCTGGAAAAATAGCAGGGCTAGAAGTTCTAAGAATTATAAATGAACCAACAGCAGCATCACTTGCTTATGGAATGGATAAAGAACAAGATCAAAAAATAATGATATATGACTTAGGAGGAGGAACATTCGACGTTTCTATCCTAGACATTGGTGATGGTGTATTTGAAGTTTTAGCAACAAATGGTAATACTAAATTAGGTGGAGATGACTTTGACGAAGCAATTATCAACTATTTAGTAGATGAATTCAAAAAATCAAACGGAATTGATTTAAAAACAGACAAAATGGCAATGCAAAGATTAAAAGAAGCAGCAGAAAAAGCAAAAATTGAATTATCAGGAGTACAACAAACACAAATCAATTTACCATTTATTACAGCTGATAGCACAGGACCAAAACACCTAGACATCAACCTAACAAGAGCAAAATTCGAAGAACTAATTCATGATTTAGTAGAAGCAACTGCTGGTCCAGTTAACCAAGCATTAAAAGATGCAGGATTAACACCAAATGATATTCATAAAGTATTATTAGTTGGAGGTTCTACAAGAGTTCCA
This sequence comes from uncultured Clostridium sp., assembly GCA_947571975.1. Classification (GTDB taxonomy): domain Bacteria; phylum Bacillota; class Clostridia; order TANB77; family CAG-508; genus CAG-269. The sequence continues at coordinate 13,099 of CANPAC010000048.1, forward strand.
GCTGTTCAAGAAGCAGTAAAAAGAATTACAGGAAAAGATGCAGACAAAGGTATCAACCCAGATGAATGTGTTGCAATAGGTGCAGCTATCCAAGGTGGAGTTTTATCAGGAGATGTAAAAGACTTAGTATTATTAGACGTAACACCATTATCATTAGGAATTGAAACATATGGTGGAGTATTCACAAAATTAATCGAAAGAAATACAACAATACCAACTAAAAAATCACAAGTATTCTCAACAGCAGCAGATGGTCAAACATCAGTTGAAGTTCACGTATTACAAGGTGAAAGAGAAATGGCAGCATATAACAAAACATTAGGAAGATTCCAATTAACAGGAATTCCAGCAGCACCAAGAGGAGTAC
>CANPAC010000049.1 GCA_947571975.1 uncultured Clostridium sp.
AAAACAATGGCTAAAGTGTACCTGTCCCAACTTAGCCATCAACATAAAATCAAGATTTATAGTTTTATTTTTATATACTAAAGACTTACATCTAAATGTATTACTTATATGTAATTCGTTACACTTCATACATCTAATGGCGTCCATCACCCCCGCCTTTACTCCATAGTCTCATTTTTCCAATAGTTTTTTAATAAATCATCCAATTTTTTAATTTTATCAAACTCTTCTATTGCTTGTCCTATTTCATTAGTTCTTCCACACAAATATAACATCCATGCATTTTTCTTATCTAGCATTTCTCCTACATTAATTCTAAATTTAGGTAATTCTAATACATATAATTCAATTACATTTTCCGCCTTAGACGGTATAACAATTTTATTAAAATAGTTTTCTGATTTTAAATAGTTAAAATCTAACATATTAATAGTAATGGTTTTTGCTATTTTTCTGTTGTCTTGATACTCTAATTGATTAGAATGTATCTGGGCATAGTAAAGTAACATTTTATTTTGGGCATAATAGCCATCTATAAACTGTATTCCAATATTTAATTCTTCATTATCTTCTAATTTAACTCTTACATCTGCAATGCCAAAGTTTTCTTCTGCGGGTAGATTTTTAGATTTACTTTCTAAATACGAATTTAATTTTATTTCCTTAATCTCAATTTCTAAAAAAGCCTCTATAAAGTCTTGTATGATATCTAAATTATCTTTTGAATTTAAAACTTTCCTTAATATTCTATTACTTTTTGATACAAATTTTCTATTCATAAACTTTTTCTAGTGCACTAATTGTGTTCCCTCCTTATGTATATAATAAATTATATAATTTATTAAAGTATAATTTCTATCATACTCTTTGTCAATAGTTTTTCATGATTTTTTCCTACTTTTCATCGCATTTTTCGACAAAATTCAAAAAAAGATGAATTTTTTGAATTATTCATCTTTAATCTCACTTTCACGATAACATATACAAATCTTTTCTTATTATTAATTAGAAGCAATATAATACCCTACTCCTCTTTTTGTAATTAATATTTTAGGTATTGATGTATCTTTTTCTATTTTTTCTCTAATTCTTCTAACAGTAACATCAACGGTTCTAATGTCACCAAAATATTCATAACCCCAAACTTTTTCTAATAATGTCTCTCTTGTTACTACTTGTTCTGGTTGAGAAGCTAAAAATTTTAATACTTCAAATTCTCGTAATGTTAAATCAATAATTTCTCCTCTAACTTTAACTTCAAATTTATCTAAATCTAATTCTAAGTCTCCTACTACTATTTTACTTTCTTTTTTCTTTTCATCATTAATAACCTCATCTGCTTCCTTATTACTTGTTGAGACTACTTCTACTTTTCTTAAATTAGCTTTTACCCTTGCTGCTAATTCCCTAATACTAAATGGTTTTGTGATATAATCATCTGCTCCTAATTCTAGTCCTAAAATAGTATCAATTTCCTCTGCTTTTGCTGTTAGCATAATAATAGGAATATTCAAAGAATTCTTTACCCTTTTGCATACAGATAAACCATCTAATTTAGGAAGCATAATATCTAATAACATGATATCTGGCTTTTCTTCTAATGCCATATTAAGTCCTGTTATTCCATCTCCTGCTTCAATAATTCGATAGCCCTCTTTTCCTAAATTATATTTAAGTAAATCTCTAATAGATGGCTCATCATCTACTACTAAGATTGTTTTAACTTCTTTTTCTATTATTTCATCTTCCACAAAAATTCCGCCCTTCTAATTATAGCTTTATTTTTATAGTTTATTTATATCATACTTCAATCGATTATACAAGGTTTTTTATAAAATTTTTCCGCCACCTAAAACAATTCCTTCATCATCATAAAAAACAATAGATTGACCTGGTGTAATTGCCCTTTGCTCTTCTTTAAATACTACCTTTGCTTCTTTTTCATTTTGTAAATAAACTATTGCCTCTGCTTCTTTTGCTCTATATCTAATTTTTGCCTTGCATTTAATAGGTTCATCTACATTAATTTTTACATTAAAATTCAAATCTTTAACATATAATTCTGTACAATATAATTCTTTTTCTGTTCCTACTATTACTTCATTTTTTTCTTTATTTAAAGACAAAACATATAAAGGTTCTTTATAAGCTATCTTTAGACCTTTTCTCTGACCTATTGTATAATAAATAAGACCTTCATGTTGTCCTAAAATTTCCCCATTACTTAGTACAATATTTCCCTTCCTATTTTTATAATTACCATATTTTTTCAAAAAATTCTGATAATTATTGTCAGTAATAAAACAAATTTCCTGACTATCTTTTTTTCTAGCAATAGCTAAATTATTTTCCTCTGCTATTTTCCTTATCTCTTCTTTATCTGTATATTCTTGCAATGGAAAAATAATATGTCCTAATAATTCCTTTGGAATAGTGTATAGGAAATAAGTTTGATCTTTTTTATCCTCTTTTGATTTTCGCAAAACATACTGATGATATTTATTTGAAAACTCAATTCTTGCATAATGCCCTGTAGCTATAAAATCACATTCTAATTCCTTAGCTTTTTGATAAAACTCCCCAAACTTCAAATATCGATTGCACTCCACACAAGGATTTGGTGTTCTTGCCTCTTTATATTCACAAATAAAATTATCTACAACTTTTTCTTTAAATTTATCTTTGCAATTTATTGTATAATGAGGAATTCCTAATTGGTCACATACTCTTTTAGCATCATAAATCGCATCGCTACCACAGCAACTACTTTCATGGTCTTCTATTAGTTCCCATAGTTGCATTGTACACCCAATTACCTCGTAGCCCTGTTTTTGAAGTAATATTGCAGATACAGAACTATCAACTCCTCCACTCATACCTAATAAAACTCTCTTTTTACTCATTTTTAAGTTAACCCTTTCTATGTCCTGTTAAATAGGTACAGTTCTTACCTAACATTCTTTGCTTCTTCTAAAGCTTTTGCTAATTGGTCTGGACAAGAAGTTCCTCTAAAACCACAAGGAATTCCCTTTAATTTTTTAATTGCCTCATCTATTTTCATTCCTTGTATTAAATTTGAAACACCTACTGTATTTCCAGCACAACCACCAACGATTGTAACTTTTTTTACAATGTCTCCTTCTAATTCTATTATCATTTCTTGTGAACATACTTTATCACTTGGTTTATATCTATATTCCATTTTTCTATTTTCCTCCTTACAGAAATTTAGTAACATTCCTATTTTTTTAATTCAATATGTACATCATCTAATTGTTGTTTTGATACAACTGATGGTGCCCTCATTAACAAATCTCTTGCTTTTTTATTTTTTGGAAATGCTATAATTTCTCTTATATTTTGTGAATTGGCTATTAGCATAACCATTCTATCTACTCCTGGTGCTGCTCCTGCATGTGGTGGTGTTCCATATTGAAAAGCATTATACAAAGCTCCAAAACGATTTTTTACATCTTCCTCAGAATAACCTGCTATTTCGAATGCTTTTACCATAGTTTCTGGATTATGATTTCTAACTGCTCCTGACGCCATTTCATATCCATTACATACTAAATCATATTGATATGCTAATATATCTAATGGTTGTTTAGTTTTTAGAGCTTCTAATCCTCCTTGTGGCATAGAAAATGGATTATGGCTAAAATCAATAGTTCCTTCATCTGACAATTCATACATTGGAAAATCTACAATAAAGCAGAATTTATAAACTTTCTTTTCAATCAAATCTAATCGATTTCCTAATTCAATTCTCACAAGCCCAGCTATCTTTTGAGCTTTTTCAAATTCATCTGCAATAAAGAAAATAGCTGAATTTTTTTCTACATTATATTGTGTTTCTAATCTTTCTTTTATATCAGCTGTAATGAATTTCGCAATTCCACCTGCTACTTCTCCTGTTTTTTCAAATTTTACCCAAGCTAAACCTTTAGCACCTACTTCGTTACTTGTAGCAAATTCTCCCATCTTATCAAAGAACTTTCTTCCTTGTTCAGCACCATTTTTAACTACTATTGCTTTAATTGTTTTTCCTTTAAAAGCATTAAAATCAGAATTTTCAAATACATTTGTAACATCTTCAATAATTAATGGATTTCTTAAATCAGGTTTATCAATTCCGTATTTTTCCATAGCCTCTTTATAAGGAATACGTATAAATGGTCCTTCATCTACTTTCCAATCAGTAAATTTTTTAAATGTATATGGTACAACTTCTTCGATTACTTTAAAAACATCTTCTTGAGTCGCAAAACTCATTTCAAAATCCAATTGATAAAATTCCCCTGGAGCTCTGTCAGCACGTGGGTCTTCATCACGAAAACATGGTGCAATTTGATAATATTTATTAAATCCTGATACCATCAATAATTGTTTGAACTGTTGTGGTGCTTGTGGTAAGGCATAAAATTCTCCTGGATTAATTCTACTTGGCACTAAGTAGTCTCTTGCTCCTTCTGGTGAAGAATTTGCTAATATTGGTGTTTGAATTTCAGAAAAACCTAATTCATCCATTTTATCTCTTAATGTTTTTAGAATTTTTGAACGTAATAGAATATTATTATGCAAAATTTCATTCCTTAAATCTAAAAATCGATATTCTAGCCTTAAATCTTCTCTTACTTCTTGATCTGTATTGATTTCAAAAGGTAATACATTTTTACATTTTCCAAGAACTTCTATTTTGTTTGCTACTACTTCAATTTCTCCTGTTGCCATATTATCATTTTTATTTGTTCTTTCTACAACTTTTCCGCAAAATGTGAATACAACTTTCTGTATTTAATTGTTTTGCTTGTTCTTGTAGCATTTCATCATTAACCACTATTTGAGTAATCCCAAATTCATCTCTTAAATCAATAAATATCATTCCACCCAAATTTCTTATTTTTTGTATCCAACCACTTAGCTCTACAACTTCTCCTACATTTTTTACTTTTAACTCTCCACATGTTTTTGTTCTATACATCTGTAATTCCTCCACTTATTTTTTACTTGTTTAATATTATCACATTTCCTGCTATTTTTCAATGTTTTTATAAAATTCCATTTTCGACTTTTTGTAAATGAATGTATAATATATTATTGTTTTATTCTCCACAACTCTTGATTTGTCGAGGAGGGATTTAGGGACGTTCCTTAAAATCCCTGTTTTAGGAATTAGGGGACAGTCCTTTAATAAATTAGCTACAAATTTACATTTTAATAGGCAAGGACTATCCCTAAATCCCTCCTCGACACTAAACTGTAACAAGCCGAAACTAGAAATTTACAAAAGTGTTGCAGTTTTTTTTCTTTCATGCTATGATAAAAAAGAAAGAGGAGATTTGTTATGAGTTATCAATTTGACTTTTATGATAAAACCAGTTTAAAATCTTATAATTTAAACGAAAGTATGAGATATCAATTAAATATGTTAGACAAGTTAGATGTATTTACTAGAAAACACTGTGAAAATGTAGCTAACTTAACATGTAGACTTTGCGAATATCTACATTGCAACAAAGGTTTTACAGAATATTGTACAATTTGTGCTTATTTACACGATATTGGAAAACTTTTTATTCCTTCCGCAGTTTTACAAAAACCTGGAAAATTAACACAGGAAGAATATGAAATCATGAAAACACATACTACTTTAGGCTATAACATGTGCATGAAAGACCTTCAATTAAGGCCCTATGCTGCTGGAGCGTATTACCACCATGAAGCTTTAGATGGTAGTGGATATCCACAAGGATTAACTAAAAAAGATATTCCATATGAAGGTCAAATTATACGTGTTGCTGATGAATATGATGCAATTGTAAGTAAAAGACAATATAAATCTCACATTGGTATTTCTGATACTTTAAAAATATTGATTGAAAATACAAAACCACATGAAGAAATAAAAAAATCAGACGTTCTTACTGAAATAAGCGAAAATGCTCGTCTTGGTAAAAACAATCCTATTATTGTAAAAACATTATTTAAAGTAGTTATTGATGATATTGAATACGAAATTTTCTGCACTGAAACTTACATTGAAGAACTATTAAGTGAACTAAAAAGATTCGAACAGATAGAAAAATATAGGGAAAAACTAGAACAAGCAAAAAAAGAAAAAGACAAAAATTATTATTTAGAAGGCATTAAAATGTTACTAAAACCAGAAGAAACATTAGAAAACTACAAAACTATTTATGAAGAATATACAAGAGCCTATGAAACGCGAAAATCTATTGTAGACAATCTTCATAAAGAAATAAAAATCATCAAAAAGTTAAAAGTTTAAATCAAATAGGGATTTTAAGGACTGTACCTACAGGTATTACTTATCTGTAATTTGTTATACTTTATACAGATAAGTGCATCCTTAAATCCCTCTTTTTTTATTCATCTAAGCCAAAGCTTACTCCCAAGGCATTATTTACTTTGTCTATTATTTTTTCATCATCTATATGACCTATTCTTTCTTTTAATCTGCTTTTATCTATTGTTCTTATTTGCTCAGCTAATACTACAGAATTATTTTTTAATCCGCAAGAATTAGAATCAATTTCAATATGAGTTGGTAACTTATTTTTCCCCGTCTGCGAAGTGATTGCTGCGGCAATTACAGTAGGACTATATTTATTGCCTAAATCATTTTGAATAATAAGAACTGGTCTAATACCACCTTGCTCTGAGCCAACTACTGGACTTAAATCTGCATAAAACATATCTCCTCGTTTAACTTGCATATTCTTCACTCCTACTATTAGTGTATTGTCAAGTATATTTCATGCTATTTTAAATATTAGTGAAAGTAAAAAAAAAGTTATTTCAAACTATTTAAGTTTACCTCATTATATAATATGTATATTTCATTTTTTTTGTTAGCAGATTTTACTTCTAATTTTGTTGGTTTACAATTTTTCTTATCAATCCATAATTTTTTTTCTGTACTATCTTTCTTTAATGTCATGACAATTTGGTCGTTTTCTTCTTTCCAATTTGCGTTTTTGCTTATTTTATATTCTTCTATAAAACATTGTAAATCCAAACTATTGTCTGTTATACATTCATAATTTTCGTAAATAGAACTTAAAGCTAATTGACTGTTTTCTATCTTTAATTGGTTTCCATTTTTACTAATCTTGATTCCTGCTATATTACTAGGTTCTAATACTTCTTGTTCTGATAAATCTGGATTTTTGTATTTTTGTCTTAAACTATATTTGTTTTGGTTTTTATTACTTATTACTTCTACTTCTACTGTCGCTTCATACGAACTAATATTTAAAATGTAATCTATGATTTCTTGACTAGTACTATTATTTCCAATTTTTAAATTTTTAGCCGTTTTTGTTTGAAAAAATACGAAAAAAATACTTACAGCAAAAAAAGCTATTACCAACACAATGATTATTGTTTTTTTCTTCAAAACATTCCCCTCCATAAAAAAATAGTAAATATAAAATCTACTATCATTCTATTTTATAGGGTTTTAAAATATTCTTCTATTTTTTGAAGCAATTTTTCTTCAGTTTCTATCTGGTTTATTTCATTTCTAAATTCACTAGAATTTTTTAAATTTTTTGTATACCATGCTATATGCTTTCTTAGTTCCTTAATTGCAATCTCCCCTTTTTCTTCTACTGCTAATTTAATATGCTTTTTTATGATATATAATTTTTCTTGTTTTGATGGTTCTTCTAGTTTTTCTGTTGTTTCAAGAAAATGAGCTATTCTTTCAAAAATCCATGGATTTCCAAAAGCTCCTCTTCCTATCATAATACCATCTACACCAGTCATCTCAAACATTCTTAATGCAGAATCTTCATCAACGACATCTCCATTTCCTATTACAGGAATTTTAACAGCTTGTTTTACTTCTTTTATAATTTCTAAATCGGCTACTCCTGAATAAAATTCTGAACGTGTTCTTCCATGTATTGTAATAGCTGAGACACCCGCTTTTTCTGCTATTTTAGCAAGTTCTACTGCAACCGTATTATCTTTGTCCCATCCTTTTCGGCACTTTAAAGTTACTGGAACAGTAGAATTTTTAATTACTGCTTTTATCACTCTTTCTGCTTGCTCTAAATCTAATAGCAACTTACTTCCATCACCGTTTTTCACAACCTTTGGAGCAGGACATCCCATATTAATATCCACTATATCTGCCATTTTGCTTACATAGTTAGCAGCAAACCCCATTGTTTCTTCATCACTTCCAAAAATCTGAAAACTAATTGGTCTTTTTTCTCCTTTAGTATTTAATAAGCGATTTGTCTTTTTGTCATCATGAAAAATAGCTTTTGAACTTGCCATTTCTGTACAAACTAAACCTGGTTTGAATTCTTTACATACCATACGAAAAGGCTGGTTTGTCACACCAGCCATAGGAGCTAATATTAAATTGTTTTCTAATTCTACATTTCCTATTTTCAATTTGTGTATATACATTTTTTCTCCCTATTTTACAAATATAGTTTTTTGCCTTTTACTACTAATATTTAATATTAAAGCAATACAAATAAAATTTGTTATTAATGAACTTCCACCATAGCTTATAAATGGAAGTGGTACACCTGTTATTGGCAATAGCCCCATAACCATACCTATATTTTCTATAATATGAAATATAAATATTCCTGTTATTCCTGAAACAATAATCGAACCAGCTTCATCTTTAGCCGTTTTAGCTACATATAAACACTTAGTTATTAACAGGACATATAATATAATAACAGTACATCCTATCACAAATCCCATTTCTTCTCCTATAACAGCATATATAAAATCTGTTGTTTTAGGATATAAAAATCCTAATTGAGTTTGATTTCCTTTTAATAACCCCATTCCTGTCAATCCACCTGCTCCAATAGCAAGTTTTGATTGAATAATATTATATCCTGAACCCCTTGGGTCAGATTCTGGATTTAAGAATATGTCAATTCTTTTTTTAGCATGTTCTGGTAATATAAAATTATAAATCAAAGGTACTGATACTACTACTAAAATTACAGCACCTAGAATATACTTTTTATCAATTCCTGCTGTTATTAACATAAATATTGTTGCTATAATAAACGCTGCTGCTGTACCATAATCTGGTTGTTTCATAATCAATAATACTGGTACAATAACTATTGCTAATATCATTAATAATTTAAGAGGCTTATTGATACTAGTTTTATCTTTTTCTTGTATCTTTGTAATTGCATATGCTAAAAATAAAATCACAAAAACTTTAGCAAACTCTCCTGGTTGAAATGAAAAAAAGCCTATATCAAACCAACTTGTCGCACCATTTACTGGTGTTGTAAATAATACAGCTATTAACAATAAAATAAATGCACCATAAAAAATAGGTGATATTCTTACAATTGATTGATAATCAATTAGCAATACTGCAATTGCTATAATTAGACTAACTACAAGCCAGATACACTGTTTATTAAACTCATCATATTCCGCTTCTTGGGTAGCAGAAAATAATGCAACTAGCCCTATTATACAAAGGATAATTGCAATAATTCCTACACTCCATTCTATATTCTTTAATTCTCTTTTTCTCATTAAATCACTCTTTTACTCTTCTATATTTTCTGATTTAAGTTCTTCTTTTGTATTTTCTTCTTTTTGTAACTCATTGCTATTAGTATCAATAATATTATTACTGTTACTAATTGGTTGTGTTACAATTTCCTCTTTTTTTATTGTTTCATTATTATTACTTACAATTTGATTTTCCTCTTGCTTTTCTTCTTCCTTTTTCATTTCTTCTATTTTTACTTCTGCTTTAGCTTCATTTTTAATATTTACAATAGGAATATTAGCATACAAAGCTGGTGCTCCATTTGTACCATCTTCATTTTCTTTATTAGTAAGCCTTACATCAATTGCTTCTTCATCAACATCAATATATTTTTTTATTACTTCTATAATTTCTTGTTTCATAAGCTCTAAAAAGTCTGCTGAAACATTAGCCCTATCTTGCATCAACACTAGATGTAATCTTTCCTTTGCTGTAACCTTTGAGCTATTAGCTTCTTTATCTTCTTTTTTATTCAATTTTTTAAAAAAGTTCATTATGTTTTCAAACATTATTGTTCTTTACCCCCAAATTAATTATTATTTTTGAAAAAATCTTTTTAATTTTGCAAAAAATCCCATATCTCTACCTGGAACTGTTACTTCAATCTTTTCCCCTAATACTCTTTTTGCTATTTCAATATAGGCTTTTCCTGATGGTGCTTTCTTATTTTGAATAACTGGTTCTCCCTTATTAGTTTGTGTGATAATAAATTCGTCATCTGGTACAACACCTATTAATTCAATTGATAATAAGTCTACAATGTCATCTACATCCATCATTTCGCCTTTTTTTACCATATTAGGTCTAATTCTGTTAATAACTAATTCTGGGTTTTTAATTTCTGAAGATTCTAAAAGTCCTATAATTCTATCAGCATCTCTTATTGCTGATATTTCTGCTGTAGTTACTACAATAGCGCGGTTTGCTCCAGCTATCGCATTTTTAAATCCTTGCTCAATTCCAGCAGGACAATCTATTAATATGTAATCAAACTCTTCTTTTAATTTTTCTACTAAGTTTCTCATTTGTTCCTCATTTACAGCACTTTTGTCTCTTGTTTGTGCTGCTGGTAACAAATATAGTTCCTTAAATCTCTTATCTTTTATTAAAGCTTGTCTTAGTTTGCATTTTTCTTCTACTACGTCTACAATGTCATATACAATTCTATTTTCTAATCCCATTACTACATCTAAGTTACGTAACCCTATATCTGTATCAATTAATACTACTTTTTTTCCTTCTACTGCTAAACTTGAACCTAAATTCGCTGTTGTTGTTGTTTTTCCTACTCCACCTTTTCCTGATGTTATTACAATTACTTCTCCCATAATTTTCCTCCTTAGGATTTTATTACCTTATATATGATATAACGAATTTAATAAAAAGTCAATGTATTATAACAAAATTATTGCTAAAATATTACAAGAATATTACAAAATTTGATTTGCACATTTAGGGACGTTTCCTTTTTCACATGGCTAAAGTGTGCCTATCCCAACTTAGCCACATTTTATTGAAAAAATATATGTTTATTGTTATAATTACATTATATATCAATTATTAATATAGATTGGAGAAAAACATGAGAGTAGGAATTGGTCAAGATAGTCATAAAATAGACTATAGTAATCAAAATAAAAAATTAATATTAGCAGGGATTGAATTTGAGGAAAACTTTTCTTTATTAGCTAATAGCGATGGAGATGTTGTCTTACATGCTATAACTAATGCAATTTCAGGAATTACATGTAAAAATATATTAGGAAAAATTTCAGATGAAATGTGTAACAAAATGGGAATAAAAAATAGTGAAGAATATTTAAAAGAAGCTCTTAAATATTTAAATGAACCAATAAATCACATTTCTATATCTATAGAATGTAAGGTACCTAAAATAAGTCCCAAAATTGATGAAATGAGAAAAAACATAGCTAGAATACTGAACATAAACGAAAATTGTATTGGTATTACAGCAACTTCTGGAGAAGAATTAACAGAATTCGGAAAAGGTAATGGTATTAATGTTTTTACATGTGTTACGTCAGGATAACTTTATTATATGAGGTGTAAAAAATAATGGATAAAATATATTTAAAAGCAAGAGCAAAAATAAACTTAAACTTAGAAATACTAAATAAGAGAAAAGACAATTACCACAACATAAAGTCTGTATTCCAAAAAATAAATTTATATGATGAAATGTATATAGAAAAAATAGCTACTGGTGAATTCGAATTAGAAACTAATATAGAAAGCTTAAATACTAATGATAACATCATTTATAAAGCTTATTTAGCACTAAAGGAAAAATATGAAAATATTTCTGGGGTTAAGGTAGTATTAAATAAAAAAATACCAATGCAAGCAGGTTTAGGAGGTGGCAGTACAGACTGTGCAAGTTTTATTTTAGGCATAAATAAATTATTCAATTTAAAGTTATCTAAATCTGAAATACAAACAATTGGAAAAAGTTTAGGTGCAGATGTAGTTCCATGTTTTTATAATACAGCTATATTAGCTGAAGGAATAGGAGATAAAATCACAACTATAAATACTAATTTTAAATATTATATTGTAATTGTAAAACCTAATATATCTTGTAATACAAAAGAAATGTATGAGATAATAGATAAAAAAAATAAAATAACAAAATTAGATTTATCAAATATGATAATTAAAGGATTGCAAAATAATGATATAAAATTACTTGCTAACAATTTACACAATACATTTGAAGATATTCATATAAGTAATGATATAATACAAAACATAAAAGAAAAACTAACATTAAACGGTGCAATTGGAAGTCTAATGACTGGTTCTGGCTCATGTGTTTATGGTATTTTTAAAGATAAACAAATAGCATTAGAAACATACAAAAAATTAAAACCTGACTATGACACATATATATGTACATCATATAATTCCAAAAGGAGTGAGAAATTTGATTAATGGAAAAACAGTTACTGCAATTATATTAGTTGCTGGAAATAGTACAAGATTTGGAAAAAATAGAAATAAAAATTTTGAAATAGTAAATAAAAAATGCGTATTAGCTTACAGTTTAGATGCTTTTGATAAGAACATATATATTGATAATATAATAGTAGCAATAAAAGAAAATGAAATGCAAGAAGTGAAAAATATTATAAATAAAGAACCTCTAACTAAAAATATAAATATAATTATAGGTGGAAATACTAGAAAAGAATCTGTATATAATTGTATTAAAACTATAAATTCAGATATAGTTATTATTCACGATGGTGCTAGACCACTAATAAAACAGGAATATATAACTAATTGTATCGAAAATATGAAGGAATTTAAAGGTGTAACAGTTGGAATAAAATCAAAAGATACGATAAAAATAACAGACAACAATAATATAGTTGTTAATACTACAAATAGAAATAACACTTATCTTATTCAGACTCCCCAATGTTTTGATAGATTAACTTTATTAAAAATGCATGAAAAACATGAAAACAAAGATGTAACTGATGATTGTTCATTGCTTGAAAAAGATAATTACAAAATTAAAGTCATATTAGGTGATTATAGCAATATAAAAATTACTACCATTGAAGATTTAGCTATTGTAAAAAAGTTGATTAATGAATTATAAATTTCGACAAAAAAGAGAGTATAGAAAAAGTTGTGTAAATAAATCCTTCCGTGATAAAATAAAAAATA
>CANPAC010000050.1 GCA_947571975.1 uncultured Clostridium sp.
AAAAGAAAACAACTGATTTAACACAGTTTATATCTAATGTTAAGAAATATACTGAAATAACTGAACTTACACCAGAAATACTAAACGAACTAATAGAAAAAATATTAGTTCATCAAGCAGAAAAGATAAATGGTAAAAAAGTTCAAGAAATAGATATATATTATAGAGGTGTCGGTATAATTTCTTTTCCAGTAAGTTTAGAAGATATGACTATGGTAATTGAAAAAATGATAAATAAAAGAATATCAGCTTAATTTAAAGCATTTTATGGGGAGAATTATTTAGTGTACTTAACTAAAGCATTCTCCCCTATATGTTATGACATTCTATCATAACATGGGGCTCTGCGAGGCGAATATATCTTAATACATACTGAAAAGGTATATTTTTCATAAACAAAAAAATCAACCATTTTACTGATTGATTTTCATATCTATCTGTTCTATAAAAAGTTCGAACAGAAACGTCGTTGGAGCCACTTCCCAGATTCGAACTGGGGACCCCCGCATTACAAGTGCGGTGCTCTGGCCAGCTGAGCTAAAGTGGCATATCCTATTATTTTCGTCTTCTAATATTAGTAAAATTTTACACTGTTCGCTTGTTTTATAAGTATAAATATTATACAATATTAACAACCTTACGCTACACGAAAGGTAGCTCTTTCTAAAGGGCGGAAAGGGGGGACTAATATTGAATAACTGCGATTTAATTTTGCACTTTGCTGAGAAGTACATAGCTGAAAAAGAAAAAAACATCATCTTACAACAAAAATTAGAACAACAAAAGCAAATGCAAAATATCAACAATGTTAAGACTAATAAAAAGCAGTAATTAGTCGATAGAGTAGATTCGTGGTCTGCTCTATTTTTTAAGCCAAAAAAATCTGTGTATTCGTGGTACACAGACGACTAAATTGAACAACTGCGATTCAATGTTCATTTATTTTGTAATTAAATAATAACACATTATTTTGATTTTGTCAAACAATTTTGAAAAATTAATATGAAAAAATATACATTATTAAATTTTGATTAAACATTTGCAAAAATAAAAGCCAGCAATCAAGACTATTTCAAGACTACTGACAATATTGGAGCCACTTCCCAGATTCGAACTGGGGACCCCCGCATTACAAGTGCGGTGCTCTGGCCAGCTGAGCTAAAGTGGCATATCCTATGAAATTGGTGACCCGTACGGGAATCGAACCCATGTCTCCGCCGTGAAAGGGCGGTGTCTTAACCGCTTGACCAACGGGCCTTATATACAAAGAACTAAATAATTTACAAGAAATTATTTAGTTCTTTTGGTGAGCTATCCGCGACTCGAACGCGGGACAACTTGATTAAAAGTCAAGTGCTCTACCACCTGAGCTAATAGCCCACATACGCGTTGCTAATTACAACGCTTTTATATTTTACTATGTTTTTAGTAAAAAGTCAATACATTTGCAAAAAAATTTTGTATTTTTGTAAAATTTTCGTTTAAGCATTCAATTTTTTTACAACTTCCTCTACATCTATTCCATGCACTCCACAAGCTTCTTCTAATGTTTCCATTTGAGATGCAGGACATCCTAAACAATGCATTCCAATTTCTAACAAAATTTCTGCTTTTTCTGGCGCTTTTTCTAGAATTTCTCCTATTTTAGTATTTTTATCAAATTTCATAACTCTCCCTCCTTCCGTTTTTGTTTATCAATCATGATTATATAAATATTTATATATCAATCTTTTCCTTGTTATAGTAGACTCTTTAATTGAATTGTAACTAATTTTATCACAAATTTAAAAAAAAGTATAGACAAATTAAAAAAAATATTGTATCATAATGAAAACTTCGAAAGGCGGTGACATTATTTCTAGATTAATTGATTTATTTTTTATCACATTTATTATTTATCTTTTTATCACTTTATATTCACTTTATACTTTTTTTGATATCATTTTTTTCCACAATAAACAAGGTTCTAAATTAAAAATCAAAAAAAATTCATTTTAACAAAAAGGAGGTACTTTATTATTTTTAAATATTTAAAAGAATTGCTTTTTGTCATCCCATTTTTTATAGCTGTTTCTTATCTTATTCTTTTTTTACTATATCCAGTTTTTTCTGCTAATGAAATAATTATTACTTACGGCATACATCCTTTTGATATTTGTTCAAAAAATCCAGATTTATGGAAAATTTTAAAAACATTATATGTATTTTGTTGCTTATTTTCTAACTTATTAATTAGTCATCTTATTTACTCTAGAATTTTAATAAAATTACCATTATTTAAAATTAAAAATAAAACTCATAAAAATAATTTTTTTCAAAATAATTTTCAAAAAGATGATTTACATTTATTAATTGGAAAAAATTCATCAGAAAAAAATATTTTCATTCCTGAAAGTGGTCTTTATCAAAATTTTCTTGTTACTGGTACAATTGGTTCTGGAAAAACATCTAGTGCAATGTATCCATTTACTAAACAATTAATTGAATTTAATCATAATAATTTAAAAAGAAAAATTGGAATGCTCATTTTAGATGTAAAAGGAAATTTCTATCAACAGGTCCATCAATATGCAAAACAATATAACTTAGAAAATGATTTAATTGTAATTGGTCTACATTCTAATATTTATTATAATCCCTTGCACAAGCCTAATTTAAAGCCTCAGGTATTAGCAAATCGACTAAAAACTATTCTTTTACTTTTTTCCGAAAATAATACAGAATCATATTGGCTTGACAAAGCAGAAGAAATTTTAACTGAATGTATTAAATTATGTAGGCTTTATAATGACAACTATGTTACTTTTTTAGAAATTCATAAACTAATTACTATGCCAAATTATTACAAAGAAAAAATTGAAACTCTAAGAAATTTATTTATTCATTCAAAATTATCTCATTCGCAAATTTATGAATTAAATTCTAGCTTAAATTTTTTTCAGAAGGAATTTGAAAATTTAGATTCTAGAACAAAAGGAATTTTAATTTCTGAAATAACTCGCATAACTAACTTTTTTGTTTCCGATTTTGATGTTATGTCTACGTTTTGCGCTGATAAAGAAAAACTATCTTTCTCTGGTTTTTCAGAGGTTCTAACTAAAGGAAAAATTGTTGTTTTAAATATGAATTTATCAGAATATACTACTCTTGCTAAAATAATCGCAGCTTATCTAAAATTAGACTTTCAAGCAGAAATTATTTCTAACTTGTCAACTTCTTCTACTAGAACTTGTGCTTTTATCTGTGATGAATATGATAAATATGTAACAAAATCTGATGGCGAATTTTTTTCTTTAAGTCGTGAAGCTAAATGTATTAATATTGTAAGTACCCAAAGCTATTCATCTTTAAAGGCAACTTTAAAAGATGATGCTAATGTTAAAGTAATTATTCAAAATTTAATTAATAAAATTTGGTTTCGTACAGATGATATTTTTACAATAGAAGAAGCCCAAAAACAGTTAGGGAAAGAAGAAAAAGAAAGAACTTCAAAAAGTATTTCTGAAAGTGCTAAACAAACTCGTTTTAGCTATATTACTAATACCTTAAATTCAGAAAATTCTAATATTTCAGAAACTTTTAGTACATCTTTGCAAAATGATTATATTTTTGAGACTAATTTTTTTACTCAAAACCTAGAAACTTTTACCGCTCTTACTTTCTTATCTGATGGCAACAAAATTTATACACCACAAAAATTAAACATGCTACCTTATTTTAAAAAATATTAATAATTATTTACTTTATTCTAAGATGTTGATATATTAATATTTTTTGTAAAAACATAGCTAGGGTGACACAATCAGAGTCTTTACTTCAAAATATTAATATATCAACAGCTTAATAAAGAAATATATATTTATTAAAAAATTTATAAAACGAAAGGATTGATTATTTATGAAGAAAAAAACTTTTTATTCTATTTTTATTACTATATTATTTTTAATTTTTTTAAATACATTATCTTGCTTTTCCTTTGCTTGGGGTGACCCACAAATTGTAGGAAAAATCACGTCTGCCTTTGAAAGCATTAAAGACTGGTTATTAAAAATAGCAACTCCTGCTGCTGCTGTTGCCGTAGGAACTGGAGTTTTTATGAAAAAATTTAGTTTTGGTGATGAAGAAAAAATTAGGACAGGAAAAAAACTAATTAAAGGTTCTCTATTTTCTTACGCTTTTATTCTAGCAATTGACCTAATTTTATCTGCTATTAAATCATTAATTAGTTAAGGAGGTACTTTTGGAAAATTCAACAAATATAACACAAACCATTATTGACACAATTAATACTATTTTTGAAACTTTATTTAGTTCTATTGACAATAATCTTTATTCTGTACTAGATGATGTTACATTTATTAATTCTGACATTTTGCAAGACAAAAATTTCGAGAATTTATTTGGTACTTCCGCTTCTAATGGTATTTTATTAATTGCTAATTCTTTATTACTCGCATTTATTTTATATTATTCAGCTAGATATTTAATTGCTCATTTTACATACGCTCAAACAGAAGCACCTCTTAGCTTTATTATAAAACTAATTTTATTTGGTATTGGAATGAATTTTTCTTTCTTTTTAATTCAACTAGTTTTAGATTTAAATTCTAACATTTCGCTTGCAATTAGAAATTTAGGGGAAAATTTATTTCATAAAAATATCTGTTTTTCTGAATTAATTACTACAATCAATACTAGTATTGCAATTGATACTAATGCTCTAAATATTTTTTCATTAGATGGTTTAATAAAAGGTACTTTAAGTGTTTCACTTTTAAATTTAGTTTTTTCTTATTCTTTACGATACATTTTAATTAAAGTATTTATTTTACTTTCTCCTTTTGCCTTTTTATCTTTAACTTTAGATAAAACTAATTGGTTCTTTAAAGCATGGTTCCGTAACTTATTTTCTCTATTATTTATTCAAATCATTGTTGCTACTGTTCTAGTTATTCTATTTTCTATGGATTATTCATCTAGCAATTTATTCACTAAATTTATTTATGTTGGTGGAATTTATGCCTTGATAAAAACAAATTCTTTAGTTCGTGATTTTATTGGTGGAGTTTCCACAGAAATCTCACAATCTGTGAAAAACTTTGTTGGTTTTAAATCTTAATAATATTTTATTTTAATACAAAAAACACACCCTACACTAGTAAAAAAATTTAAGGAGGTATTTATGAAATTTATTTTTCCGCAAAATTATGATTTTAAAAATAAATTATTAGGGATTATTGACTATTCAACTGCTTTTGTAAATTTACTTTGGGCTGCTTTTGTTTTTATTATTTCTAATTTTATTTTTAAAAGTTTAACCGTAAAAATTTTTGTTTTTGTTATTTTTTGCTTTCCCTTATTTCTTCTTAGTTTTGCTGGTTTTAACGGAGAAAATATTGTTTATGTGTTTTCTTATCTAATACGTTTTTTATTAAAACCTAAGTTGTTTCTTTATAAAAAAACTTGAATTTTTTGTCTAAAGAAGTTATAATTTGAAGTACAGTATTATAATATATTTTTACTTAAAAATAGGAGCGAAGAAAAAATGAAATTAGAACAAAAAGACAAATCTCTTTTATTTTCAGAAACAATGATACCTGATATCTTTTTTTCTGAATATTTATCTTCTTTACCAGGAGACTATTTAAAAATTTATTTATATATCAATTTCCTTTCAAAATATGAAAAAGATATTAAATTAAATGATTTATCGAAAAAATTAAATATTCCTCTTAAAGTAATTCATGATGGATTAAAGCATTTAGAAGAATGTAATTTAATTTTAAAAAAATCTACTGGTTATATTATTATAGACTTACAAGAAGCAACACTTCACAATTTATACACACCTAATTTGACTATGTCAAAAGAAAAAATAGAACAAAATTCAAAAAATGATGCTAGGTCTAAGGCTATTGAACATATTAACAATATGTATTTTCAAGGAATTATGGGTCCTTCTTGGTATAATGATATTGATTTATGGTTTTCTAAATATGAATTTGATGAACAAGTTATGATTGCTTTATTCGACTATTGTTATAATCGTGGTGCTATGCACAGAAATTATATTCAAACGGTTGCTGAAGCTTGGGCTTCTAACAAAGTAAAAACTTGGAACGATTTAGATAAATTCTATGAAAAACAAGAAAGTTTAAATGTATATAAAAAGACTATTAGTAAAAAATTAGGAAAGCACCAAGGATTAACACAATATGAAAATGACTATATTGAAAACTGGGTTTTAAATTTTGGTTATGATATGAGTGTAATAGAAATTGCGCTAAAACGTACTACTTTAAAACAAAATCCTAATTTTGAATATATCAATAACCTTATTACTGATTGGCATGATAGAAATTTAAAAACAGCAGCTGAAGTTCAAGCCTTTTTAGAAGAACGTAAAAAACAAGAAAAGGCAACAAAAGATTTAAAAACTAAAGTTAAAAAAACTGATTTTGAACAAAGAAATTATGATAATTTAGACTTTTTATATGCTAACCAAACAATTGAAAATAAGGAGGACTAAATGGCAAATGAAGTTTTACATTCTTTATTAAAAGAATATGAACAAAAAAAGTTAAAAGCAGAATTAGATTTAGATAAAAGAAAACATGATTTATACAAGCAAATTCCTGAACTTGAGCAAATTGAGGAAGACTTAAATCATTTTGCTATTTTGACTAGCAAGAATATACTTTTACATAATCAATCCTCTTTAACAGAATTGAATGAAAAAGCTAAAAAATTGAAAGAAAAAAAAGCCAATATTCTAAAAAAAGCTAATTTACCTGATAATTACTTAAAGCCTAATTATGAATGTTCTATTTGCAAAGACACAGGCTATATTTCTGATAATTATTATTCTACTCAAATGTGTAATTGTTTAAAACAAAAATTATTAGATATTTCTTTTCATAAATCTAATATGGCTCATTTAGACAAAGAAAATTTTAATACTTTTAATGAAAATTTATTTTCAGATGAAGTTGATATTGCAAAATACCGTTTTAATATTTCTCCTCGTGAAAATATAAAACAAATTAAGCAAAAGTGTATAGACTTTATTGAAAATTTTGATGACCCTAATTCTAATAATTTATTATTTAGTGGCAATACTGGTTTGCGGTAAAACTTTTATGTCTAATTGTATTGCACAATCTCTGCTTACCTCTGGAAAAACTGTTCTTTACCAAACTGCTCCAGTTTTACTTGAAAATATTATTGACTATAAAATGAGTAAACAAAAAAATATAGCAGATAATGTTTATCAATCTGTTCTAACTGTAGACTTGCTAATTATTGATGATTTAGGAACAGAAAGCTTAAATAGTATGAAATTAAGTGAGCTTTTTACGATTTTAAATACTAGAATTTTGAATTTGAATCATAAAGTAACAAAGACTATTATTTCAACTAATTTAACTATTAAAGACATTTTTAGCACTTATGAAGAACGTATTGGATCTCGTATTGCTCGGACATTATGATATTTATCATTTTTATGGTGACGATTTAAGATTTAAAATTAGAAAAACCTGATTTCTTGACTTTTGTCATTTAATCAGGTTTTTATATTAAAGGTCATAAATTTTTAATAATGCTACTTTTATTTTCTGTAATTCTATTAATTTTAAAGACATCTCTATCCTTTATTCTATTTCCATTTGCCCATTATCGTCGTTTTCTTCTACTTCATTATTTAGAGTTTCTACACTAACAACCTTTCCACCATCATTAGTTCTCATTAGTGTAACACCTTGTGTTGACCTTCCTAGCACACTAATATCATCTACTTTTAGTCTTATAATTGTTCCTGTATTTGTAACAAGCATTACATCTTCTCCTTCTACAGCAATTCTTACTCCTACTAGTTCTCCTGTTTTTGGTGTGATTTTATATGTAATAACTCCTTTTCCACCTCTATTTTGTACTCTATATTCATCTAGTTCTGTTCTTTTTCCAAATCCATTTTCTGTAATAGCAAGTAATGTTGCCTTTCCTCCTGCTATAACTGATTCCATTCCTATAACCTCATCATCATCATCTACACGAATTCCTATAACACCTTGAGAAACTCTTCCAATTGGTCTAACATCTTTTTCATCAAATGTAATACACATACCCTTTCTAGTTACTAATACTACATTATCTTCTCCATCAGTTAATCTAACACCAATTAGCTCATCATCTTCTTTTAATGTTATACCTTGTAATCCAGTTTTTCTAGTAGAATCATATTCTTTTAAAGCTGTTTTCTTGATTAGACCATTTTTAGTTGCCATTAATAAATATTTTCCATCTGCAAAATTCTGTAAGGGGATTACCGCTGATACCTTTTCCCCTGCATCCAAGCTCAATAAGTTTACAATAGCAGTTCCTCTTGCAGTTCTTCCTGCTTCTGGAATTTCATATCCTCTTAGTCTATATAACTTACCTTTATTTGTAAAGAATAATATCATATCATGAGTTGATGCTGTAAAGATTTGTTTTACAAAGTCCTCTTCTCTTGTTGCCATTCCTGTAATTCCTTTTCCTCCTCTTTTTTGACTCTTATAAGTGTCAATTGGCATTCTTTTAATATAACCAAAATGAGTTAGGGCTACTACAGTTTGCTCTTCTTTTATTAAATCTTCTAAGTCAATTTCTCCTTCAGCAGCTACTATTTTAGTTTTTCTTTCATCTCCAAATTTATCTTTTATTTCAATTAATTCCTCTTTAATAATCTCAAATACCAATCTTTCACTATTTAAAATGTCTCTTAAATGAGCTATTAATTCCATTAATTGTTTATATTCTTCATCAATTTTTTCACGTTGCAATCCTGATAGTGTTTTTAATCTCATATCTAGAATTGCTTGAGCTTGAATGTCTGATAAACCAAACCTCTCCATTAATCTTTCTTTTGGATCATCATAAGAAGAACGAATTATATTTATTACTTCATCAATATTATCAAGGGCTATTTTTAAACCTTCTAAGATATGGGCTCTTGCTAAAGCTTTATCTAATTCAAATTGTGTTCTTCTTAAAATTACATCTTTTCTATGGTCTATGTAACAATCTAAACATTGTCTTAAAGTTAATATTTTAGGTTCTCCATTTACTAATGCAAGCATTATAATTCCAAAAGTAGTTTGCATTTGTGTATGTTTAAATAATTGATTTAATACTACTTGAGGATTAGCATCTCTTTTTAATTCAATTACAACTCTTACTTTATCTTTTCTATCTGATTCATCTCTACATTCAGAAATTCCTTCTACCTTTCTTTCCTTTGAAAGGTCTGATATTGCTTTAATTAAATTTGCTTTATTTACTTGATATGGTAAAGAAGAAACAATAATTCTTTGTCTATTTCCACTCATTTCTTCAATTTCAGTTTCTGCTCTCAATGTTATTTTTCCCCTACCAGTTTTATAAGCTTGTTTAATTCCTTCCATCCCCAAGATAATTCCTTCGGTTGGGAAATCTGGTCCCTTAATAACAGTCATTAACTCTTCATCTGACACTTCATCTTCATCTATAATTTTTATTATTCCATTAATAACTTCTGTTAAGTTATGTGGAGGTATATTAGTTGCCATTCCTACAGCAATGCCTGATGAACCATTAATTAATAATGCTGGTATTCTAGCAGGTAGTACAGTTGGTTCTTGTAATCTGTCGTCATAGTTTGGCATAAAATCTACTGTATTTTTTTCAATATCTGTTAACATATATTCTGATATTTTTGCCATTCTTGCCTCTGTATACCTCATAGCCGCAGCGCCATCGCCATCAACTGATCCGAAATTCCCATGTCCATCAATCAACATATATCTCATTGAAAAATCTTGCGCTAATCTTACCATTGCATCATAAACAGAGCTATCACCATGTGGATGATATCTACCAAGTACAGAACCTACAGTGTTTGCACATTTTCTGTATGGCTTGTCTGATGTAATTCCATCTTCGTGCATAGCATATAGAATTCTTCTGTGTACAGGCTTTAGTCCATCTCTTACGTCAGGTAATGCTCTTGATACAATTACACTCATAGCATAATCGATATACGCTGTTCTCATTTCTTTTTCTATGTCTCTTTCTATTATTTTTCCGTCCATTCTCTCTTGTCTTTCTTCCATTGCTTTTCCCTCTCTTCCTTCTTATTTCTACTTTTGTATTATACTAAAACAATTCAAATTTTGCAAGCAATTTAGGGTGAAATTATAGAAAAAGTTTAGGGAAATTAGGACTTCGAAATATATTTTTTAATTATTTATTTTTATACAATTTATTATTAAATTAACTCCATCAATAAATCCTTGTTTATAAAACTCTTTATTATATTCTGCTATTTTAATGCTATAATTATCCTCAATTTGATCTAATAATTTTTCTATTTCTTTCTGTTTCCCTGTTTCTTTTAACGTTTCTATACTAATATTTTTTATCCTATCTTTCATTTTTTTATTTAACTCTTTTACTTTTTCATCTAATTCCTTTTCTTCTGCTTGGTAGATTTTTTCTATTATATTTTTAATTTTTATTTCTTGCATTTTTTATCATTCCTTTTTTTCTAAAAATTTTTTATTTATTCTTTTTATATTATGTGTAATTTTTATTTAATACATACAAAAAAACTAGTCATTTTATGCAGAACCCAAAAAGTTAGACATTTTTTGACCAGTTTTTGCCTTATTATATATCTTTTCTTCAGTATTTGTTATTTTCTCATCCATGTTGCTTTATATACTATCTCCCCATCTTCATTTGCTCCTTCTTCACTAATTTTAGGATTTATAAAAGGCTCCCAGCCCATAAACATGAACCCTTGACGAATAGGTTGTACTTCTCCATCTACAATCTCAGTTTTCCCATCTTCTCCTTTAAAATCTGGAGTTAAATCTCCATCTTTTAATCCTTTAACTACCTCATCTGGAAAAACATTTCCATCTGGTGTTCCATCTATATATTTAACAGTATATGTTTTTACATCAGGTTTTTCTACCTCTTCCTTTTTATAATAGTCATCTAATTTTCCCGGAATATCATAACCATCATTAGTATGAATAACTCCATTTTTATCAACTTGACTAGTTTCATCTATAATTTTTTTTTCGATAATTTCATTAATTACCTCTTCCAAAGTAGGATTTCTATATTTCTGTTCAGCTTTTGTAATTGCAATGTCTATTTGTTCTTCTAAATTATTTCTCTCTTCTAACTCTTTCGCTTCTGTTGCATTTTTTATTATATTATTATCTCCATTTAAAATTCCTATTGTAATTCCTGATAATATTAAGAGAACTATAATAGTAACTACTAGGGCTATTAATGTAATTCCCAAATTATTATTTTTTATTTGCATTTATAAATTCCTCCTCTTTTTTCTTGATTATATCTTTTAAACTTATTTTTTACAAGTTTTTGTTCTATTTTACAGTCTTTTTTACGTATTTTTATTCTTTCATAGCATGTTTTTAAATACCATCGCCATATCTATATTCTATATTTTTATCTAATAAAATTAATTAAACAATAATAGTTATTACTGTTATTCCCCTATTGCTTTTTCTATTTTTTAAAATGTTATAATTCTCATTTTTTTCTCTTGTTTTTGCTATTATTTATTATTTTCACTTTTATTGAAAATTAAGCATCTTTTTATTTTTTTCTAAAAAATAGCAAATAATATATATATTTAAATTATACTACAATCATTATCTTGTCAAGTTTTTCGAAGAAAAATATATACTCTTAGCACACTTTTTATTTGTTCCTTTAGTATCTTAGATTATGTTACTTTTTATTGTATAATAATTTAAATACATTAGGAGGTCTTATAATGGAAGAAAAAATACCTAATAATTTAGAAGTTGGAGAGAGAATCAGACGTATCAGAGAAAATTTAAAAATGAATCGTGAAACATTTTCCGAAATGATTGATATCTCTGATGTATTTTTAGGGCAAATTGAAAGAGGTGAACGTTCTCTTAGTTTAAAAACTTTATGTCGTATTGTCACTTTTACTGGTGTTTCTACTGATTATATTTTATTTGGTGATGATACTAAAAACTCTACAATTAATAAAATTGATAGAATTTTAGCTAAAAGTTCAGAAGCTAATATAGAATATTTTTATGAAATTATAAATTGTTCTCATGTCTTTTTTAAAACATACAAAAAATAAGAAAAAAATAAAACCTCATTAAAACTGAGGTTTTTATTTTAATTTCTCTGCTAAATCTAATTCTTCTTGTGATAAATTAAAATTATTTCCATTATTTTTAATTAAATTATGTAATATTTCTATTGTTTTTATATCATTTATTGTTTTTTCTATTGGTGCAATTTCTTTTAATTGTTTTTCTATTTTTTTGTATTCCTTTGTCATTCCTTTAAAATCTTTATTTTCAAAATAATTTTTCCAATTTCCTATGTATTTATTAGCACTTTCTATTGCTCTATATTGACTACTAAAACTATTTTCTATATTTTTTTCTACATTATTTAATATAACATTTTTTCCTTGCTTTATTGTCCTAGCCACCCCATTATTAATTAATCCTGCTTTTCTAACTTTATCCACAACAGTATCTAATAAAGTGGACATCCCATCAATAATTCCACCATTTTGAATAGCACTTTGCATTTGAGATATATTTTCAAAATTTCCAGTTACTATTCCTATTGTGCTTTTTCCTAAATCAATTGCATCATCAATTGTTTTTGTAATTCCATCTTTTAAACCATAATTTAGTAAATTATCCTTTATATTAATTACTTGGTCTTCTATAAATTCTGGTAGTAAAGCTCTTATTCCAATATCTACAGCTGTATTTATTGTTTTTCCTATAGTAGTTTCTAAAAACTTTTTTTGAGTAGTTTCATTTACTAAATTATCATTTAAATTAATATTATTATTTTTTTCTAAATTATTTATTTCCATTTTAATTCCTTCTTTCTTTTTATTAAATTTTTTATTCTATTATTATAAAAATTATTTTTATTATACACATTGATTTTTGTTTACATTTCTAATTGTATGTAAACCTATTAAGTTTTGTTTGTTTAGTATTTCCGTAATGCTTTTATGGACATATTATCTTTCATTTATGACAATTATTCATATTTTTCTATTAAATTAATTAATTAATTTCT
>CANPAC010000051.1 GCA_947571975.1 uncultured Clostridium sp.
AGGATTATTAACATTATTAAACACAGAACAAGGCCAAGGAATGTGGGCACAAGAAGAAGGTGTAAATGATAACTTACCATATTTAGTAAATAATAGACCTTAAATATTTTAAATACAAAAAATTCCAAAAAAAGCAAAATTTTTTATAAAAAAATTTTGCTTTTTTAAAAATAACATGCTATAATAAATTTGTGAAATGCTAAGGAGGAAAATTATGAACATAATTGAGAAAATAAAAGGCTTCTTTAAAAGGTTCGGAAAAAATGCCCCTAAAGCTTTAGCAGCCGGTGCAACAGTAGCAACAGGATGTGGAGCAGATAAAGAAACAGTTAAGTTAGATAATAATGTAAAAGTAGAAGAGGCAATAGACTTTGAAGAAGAAACAAAAAATGAATCTACAACTAAACGAGAATCAATAAACTTTAAAGAAGGACTTAAATATGATGTTACAGCAAACCAAGAAAAAGAAACAAAAAATAGTGAACAAGAAATAAACGAATTACAAACAGAAGAAGAAGTATTAAAATTCTTAAAAGATATGTATATAGAAAATTATGAGCAAATAACAGGAGACAACACAAGAACAACCGAAGACATAAGAATATATGGTGATGTATACCAAGACGATGTATTTGTAAATAACGAAACAGGAGAAATTATCACCCATGGAAATCAACCAAATGAAACAAAGCAAAAGCTAGAAAATGCAGGGATTTCTTATGACACGCAACATAATGTAAAAACATATGAGGTAAGAAAACCAACAAAAGATGCAGAAGGAAATATTACTAATGAAACAATAATAGATAGTGTAGTGATAAAAAACGGAGAGCCAGTAAAAGTTACTCAAGGTGATACATATGGACAACCTTATATTTCAGTATTAGAAAAAATGGGAACAACCATTCCACGTGGGTTAGAATATTTAGAACAAATAGAAAGAGGAGATGAATTTTCAAAAGGCATTAGTAAAGACAGATTTATAGATTCAGTTAAAGAATTAGAAATATCAAAAGAAAATCAAACTTTAAAAACACAAAAACAAAGCGAATATGTAAAATAGATATATAGAACAATTAAATAATGTATAAAATTTCCACTCTTTGCAAACAATATGTGTAAAACATATTAAAAGCAAGGAGTGGAATTTTTTTGAATATAAACAAAGTATTAAAGATAAATGGAACTTTACTAGACAAAGGACAATTAGAAAACCACTTACAAAAAATAGCCTCAAACCATAATTTAGTAAATCAATCCCAAAAAGAAACTTATCCAGTACCACAAATGTTAGAAAATTACAAAACAATTGAAGAAGTATATAATTTACTAAATGAACATCTAAAATTAGGAATAAGTATTCATCCAGCAGGAGAATGGTTATTAGACAATCTATATATTATAGAAGAAACAGTAAAACAAATAGAAAAAGAGCTACCTTTAAAAAAATACACAAATTTTGTAGGAGTAGCCAATGGTCAATATAAAGGGTTTGCTAGAATTTATGTATTAGCAAGCGAAATTGTAGCATATACAGACAACAAAATAGAAAGAAAAGATTTAGAAGATTATTTAGCAAGTTATCAAACTAAAAAAACATTAAGTATGGAAGAAATATGGAATATAGGAATGTTCCTTCAAATTGCTATAATTGAAAATATAAAAGAAATTTGTGAAAAAATATATAGTTGCCAAATACAAAAATATAGAGCAGAAAATATTGTAGAAAGATTAGTAGAGAACAAAGAAAAATCAGATCAACATTTTAAAGCAAACCAAAGAAAATTAGAAAAAGATGTATTTAAAAATATGAAATACCCATTTATAGAATATATGTCATATATTTTAAAACGATATGGAAAAAAAGGATATAGCTATTCAAAAGCTTTAGAAGAAGCAGTAGAAATGACTGGTGCAACAGTATCAGAAGTGATAAAAAAAGAACACTTTGACATAGCAGTAAGAAAAGTATCTATCGGAAATAGTATAACAAGTATCAAAAAAATTCAAAGAATTAATTTCTTAGAAATATTCGAAAAAATAAATGGCGTAGAAGAAATTTTGAGACAAGACCCAAGTGAAGTCTATGAAAAAATGGACGACAAAACTAAAGAATATTATAGAACTAAGATAAAAGAGATTTCTAAAAAAACTAAGATTTCAGAAATTTATATTGCAAAGAAAGCATTAGAATTAGCTAAAAACGTCCAGGGAAAAGAAAAACAATCACATATTGGATATTATTTAGTCGATACAGGAATTAACCAACTATATGATGTTTTACAATATAGAACAAGTAGACAAATGAAGCCACAAGACAAAACCAAAGCATATATTTTAGGAGTAATAGTTTTAAGCAGTCTTTTATCTCTACGGTATGAGCTGTTTAATAGGACTTAATATATTAAGTTTTGTTCTATTTTTTATTCCTGCTACAGAAATTGCTATACAAGTAATACAATACATTTTAAGTAAAGTAGTAAAACCAAAACCAATACCAAAAATAGACTTTTCAAATGGAATTGATGATAAAAATAAAACAATGGTAGTTATTCCAACTATTTTAAAATCAAAAGAAAAAGTACAAGAACTAATTAGAAAATTAGAAGTATATTATTTAGCAAATCAATCAAAAAACATTTATTTTACACTATTAGGAGATTGCTCAGAAAGTGACAAACAGCAAGAAGATTTTGATTTAGAAGTGATTCAAGAAGGAGAAAAACTAGTAAGAGAATTAAACGAAAAATACAAAAAACATATAGAAAATATGTCGATTTTTAATTTTATTTATAGAAAACGTGAATGGAATGATAAAGAATCAGCCTATTTAGGATGGGAACGAAAAAGAGGAATGTTAACACAGTTTAATCAATATTTATTAGGAAAAATAGAAAATCCATTTAAATCAAATACCTTAGAAAATCAACCAAAAGAAGAAATAAAATATATCATAACATTAGATGCAGACACAGATTTAATTTTAGAATCTGCATTTGAACTAGTAGGTGCAATGGCACATATTTTAAATAAGCCAATTATTGATAAAGAAAAAAATGTAGTAATAGATGGTTATGGAATTATGCAACCACGTATTGGAGTGAATTTAGATATTAGTTATAAAACATTATTTACAAAAATATTTGCAGGAGCAGGAGGTACAGATTCTTACACAAATGCAATATCTGATACCTATCAAGATAATTTTAATGAAGGAATTTTTACAGGAAAGGGAATTTACGATTTAAAAATATATGAAACCATATTAGAAAATCAAATACCAGACAACACAGTGCTTAGTCACGATTTACTAGAAGGATGTTATTTACGATGTGGATTAGTATCTGATATTTTGCTAATGGATGGTTATCCTACTAAATATAATAGCTTTATGAATCGACTTTCTAGATGGATTCGTGGAGATTGGCAGATACCAAAATGGATAGGAAGAAAAAGCCCTTTAAATTTACTTTCTAAATATAAAATATTAGATAATTTACGAAGAAGCTTAATAGAAATATCACTTATATTAGCAATAATTTATTGCAATATAATAGGAATAATGCAAACAAGAAAAATAGGGTGGACAGTTTCTATTCTTTTAGGAATTTCTATTTTTCCGTATTTATTAGAACTAATAAATGCCTGCATTTTTAGAAAAGAAGGTGAAGAAAAACAAAAAACTTTTACACCTAAAATATCAGGAATAAAAGGAAGCTTTTTAAGGGCAATTATCACACTTCGGTTGTGTTCCATATAAAGCTTATGTTTCATTAAAAGCTATTTTAAAAACTTTGTACAGAACATTGATTACTAAAAAACACTTGTTAGAATGGACAACATCAGAAGAAGCAGAAAAACAAGCAAAATCAAGCTTAGTTTCTTATTATAATCAAATGGCAGTAAATATATTAGCAGGATTTATTAGTATAGGGTTAGGATTGTTCAAATTAAATTTATTTGGTGTTTTAGTAGGTGTATTATGGGTATCAACTCCATTTGTGATGTGGTATATTAGCCGAGAGATAGAGCAAATCACAGCAGTAGAACAGTTAGACGAAGATGAAAGACAATATGTTTTAGAAATTGGGAAAAAGACATGGGATTTTTTTAAGACTTATTTAACAGAGGAAAATAATTATTTAATACCAGATAATTACCAAGAAGATAGAAAAGAAAAAATTGTACTAAGAACCTCGTCAACTAATATAGGATTATCCTTATTAGCGGTTATTTCTGCCCATGATTTACAATATATTGATTTAGAAAAAGCAATAGAATTATTAGAAAAAATAATAAACACAATAGAAAGCTTAGTTAAATGGAATGGACATCTTTACAATTGGTACAATATAAGGACTAAAGAGCCATTAAATCCAAGATATGTATCAACAGTTGATAGTGGAAACTTAGTAGGGTATTTGTATGTAACAAAAGCTTTTTTAGAGGAAACACAAAAAAACAAAGATATTATTAATAAAATTGACAATATGATTGAAAATACTGATTTTAGTGTTCTTTACAATCCAGAGCAACAGATTTTTTCAATTGGATTTAATATAGAGGAAAACAAATTAACAGATTCATATTATGATTTATTAGCATCAGAAGCAAGACAAGCTAGCTTAGTAGCAATTGCTAAAAAAGATGTACCACGTAGACATTGGAATATTTTAAGCAGAACACTTACTACATTAGGAAAATATAAAGGACTAATTTCATGGTCTGGAACAGCTTTTGAGTATTTAATGCCTAATATCAATATTCCAAAATATGAAGGAAGTTTATTAGACGAATCTTGCAAATTTTTAATAAAAACACAAATGGAATATAGCAAAAATTTAAAACTTCCTTGGGGGATTTCAGAAGCAGCATTTAATGTTAAAGATTTGCAATCAAATTATCAATATAAAGCATTTGGAGTACCATGGCTAGGATTAAAAAGAGGATTAGCAGATGAAATGGTAGTTTCTAGCTATGGTGGATTTTTAGCAATCACAGATGTTCCAAAAGCAGAAATTCAAAACCTAAAATGGCTAGAAAAAGAAGGAATGTACGATAAATTTGGTTTTTATGAAGCAATTGACTATACACCAGAAAGAGTTGAAAAATGTAAAAATTCAGCAATTGTAAAAACTTATATGGCACATCATCAGGGACTAATTTTGTTAAGTATTAATAATTTATTTAATAATAATATTTTGCAAAAAAGATTTATGAAAAACCCTAACATTGAAGCAGTAAGCATTTTACTACAAGAGACAATGCCAGAAAAAGCAATTATAACTAAAGAAAAGAAAGAAAAAATAGAAGAATTAAAATATAAGGATTATGAAAATTATGTGCAAACAACATACAAAAAAATAGACGAAAGGTTAATTACTCGGTAACTTTATTTCAAATGCAGATTATGTAGTTGCGATTAACCAAAAAGGTCAAGGAGTTAGTAAATATAAAAACATTTATATCAACAGATTTAAAACAACAGATGACTATCCACAGGGGATTTTCTTTGCTTTTAAAAATATCAAAACAAAAAATATATGGAGTTCAAACTATTCTTACAACGAAAATAAGGAAAATCAATATCAGATTAGTTTTACGCCAGATAGAACCGAACAAGAGATAATAAATGGAAATATAAAAACGAAAATTAAAACAACAATTAGTGCAAATGAGCAAGATGGTGGTTCTCCATCTGAATTAAGAAGGGTCATTTTAGAAAATGAAGGAAATGAGGAAGAAATTTTAGAAATAACTTGCTATTTTGAGCCAGTACTATCTTCAAAAGAACAAGATTATGCTCATCCTGCATTTAACAATTTGTTTTTAATAAATAAATTAGATGAAGAAACAAATACCATTATAATGCAAAGAAAAAATAGAGAGAAAAATGCACCTAAAATTTATTTAGGAGCAAACTTATCCACAAATAATGAAACAATTGGGGATTTTGAATATGAAATCGACCAAGAGAAGTTTATAGGTAGAGGAAATTTAGGAATCCCAAAAGCTGTAAAAAATTCTATACCATTATCTAAAAAAATAGGATTAACAACAGAAAGTATAGTAGCTTTAAAAAGAACAATTAAGGTGAAACCTAAACAAGAAGCAATAGTAGATTTTATTTTATCAGTGAATGAAAATGAGAATATAGTATTAGAAAATATTAAAAAATACCAATCAACAGAAAATGTGACAAAGGAATTTGAATTGTCGAAAGCTAGAGTAGAAGCGGAAAGTAGGTATTTAAATCGAAAAGGCAGCGATATAGCAATATATCAAAAAATGTTATCTTATATTTTTTTCGACAATCCTATAAAATCACAATTTACTAGCAATAAAAAAATTAGTTATCATCAAAGTGATTTATGGAAATATGGGATTTCAGGGGATTTGCCTATTATTTTAGTCAAAGTAAGAAATGCAAATGATGGCTATATTATAAAAGAGGTTTTAAAGGCATATGAATTTTTTAGAATGAAAAATATAGAAACAGAATTAGTAATTTTAGATGAGGAAAAATACAGTTATGAAAATTATGTAAAAGAAGAAATTGAAGGAAATATTTTAAACAATCATATGGGATATTTAAAAAACCAAAAGGGTGGAATTTTTACATTAAGTAAAGGTGAAATAGATAAAAAAGATAAAGCGTTTTTAGAGTTTTTAGCAACGATTATTATTGATAGTGATAAAGGAAGTTTAAAAAATAATATCAAAGAATTAGAAGAAAATTATTTAGAAAAGCAAGAAGTAATAGGAGAAGAAGTAGAAAAACCAATGTTAATAGAAGAGGAAAAAGAAGATATTGATGTGTTGGAAAACAAGGAAGTTTTAAAATATTACAATGAATATGGTGGATTTTCAGAAGATGGAAAAGAGTATTTAATTAGAATTAACAAAGAAAACAGATTACCAACTGTATGGAGCCATATTTTAGCAAATGAAAAGTTTGGAACAGTTATGACAGAAAATATGGGAGGATATAGTTGGTACAAAAACTGCAGGTTGAATCGTGTGTCTAGTTGGGGCAATAGACCAAGTTATGACATTCCATCTGAAATAATATATTTAAAAGATGAAGAAACTAAAAAGGCATGGTCTATTGGACTAAATCCAATGCCAGATGATAAAAATTATAATATTATTTATGGGTTTGGATATTGTAAATATATTCATAAAAGTAATGGAACTACGCAAGAATTAGAAATATTTGTACCAAGAGAAGATAGTTGTAAAATTGGGATTTTAAGTTTAAAAAACAATACACCAAATCGTAAAAAAATGAAATTATATTATTATATTAAGCCAGTAATAGGGGAAGATGAAATTAAATCAAATAGCTATATTGATTTAAAATTTGACTCTAATAGCAATTTGTTACAAGCAAAGAATTTATACCGTGAAGAGTTAGAAAATACCATGATTTATATTTCCTCAAGTGAAAAAATAAAATCATATACAGGAGATAAAAAATTCTTTTTAGGTGAAGGTGGAATTACAAACCCATCAGGTATAAAAAAGGTATCTTTAAATAATCAGAATTCCTTAGGTAAAAAAACTTGTTTAGCATATGAAATTGAACTTGAGTTAGAAAGCTTTGAAGAAAAGCAAATTTCTATTATTTTAGGAGCAGAAGATGATGAAATTGATTGCAAAAATATGGCTTATAAATATCAGAAAATAGCAAATTGCAAACAAGAACTAATTGCTGTAAAAAATTATTGGAAGGAATTTTTAGGAAAGTTACAAGTGTATACGCCAATAGAATCAACTAATATTTTGATAAATGGATGGATAGCTTATCAGATTGTAAATAGCAGAATTATGGGGAAAACAGGATATTATCAATCTGGTGGAGCTTATGGATTTCGAGACCAATTACAAGATACAATTGGCTTAAAATTTTTGAATACTGAAATGGTAAAACAGCAAATAATTAAACACAGTAAGCATCAATTTATAGAAGGAGATGTAGAACATTGGTGGCACGAAGAAAGCAATAGAGGAATTAGGACTAGATTTTCTGATGACTTATTGTGGCTTGCTTATTTAGTAATTGAATATATCGAGTTTACAGGAGATAAAAGCATTTTAGAGATAAAAATTCCATATTTAGAAGGTTCTATATTACAAGAAGGGCAAGATGAAAGATATGAAAAGTATTTACCATCAAAGCAAGAGGGAACTATTTACGAGCATTGTATTAAAGCAATTGAAAAGAGCCTGAATTTTGGAGAAAATGGATTGCCTAAAATTGGTTCAGGAGACTGGAATGATGGCTTTAGCACAGTAGGAAACAAAGGAAAAGGAGAAAGTGTATGGCTAGGATTTTTCTTAAGTTTAATTTTAGAACATTTTATACCTATTTGCCAAGAGAAAAATGATGAGGTTCTAGCTAAAAAGTATGAAGAAATCAGAAATAATATGAAGAGGGCTTTAAATACAAATGGATGGGATGGTAGATGGTATAAAAGAGCTTTTATGGATGATGGTAATATTTTAGGGAGTATGGAAAATGAAGAATGTAGAATTGATAGTATTGCTCAGAGTTGGAGTGTTATTTCAAATGTAGGGGATAATGATAAAAAATATATTTCAATGGAAAGTCTAGAGAATCATTTGATAGATAGAGAAAATGGAATTATTAAATTGTTAGATCCACCATTTGAAAAAAGTAAATTAGAACCACGGATATATCAAAGCATATTTACCAGGAGTAAGGGAAAATGGTGGACAATACACACATGAGTGTTGTGCTTATGGACAGTTTTTAATGAATACAACCTCACGATGTTTGGTTGCATAAGTTATTCGTAACTTAGCAAATGCTCGAATGACTAACTTAATATTGATACTCTTAAATACATATGAATTACGAAAAAGTTCTGCAAATGGAAAAATTCGTAATGAAAATACATATAATAAAAAAGTGCACAATAGATTACTAAAAATCTGCACAACAAATTTCTTAAAAAATGTATATTAAAATTATTAAAAAGTGCATATTAAATTCCTTAAAAAATGTATATTTGATATTGAAATTATGCCAAATATATGGTAAACTATAATAGTAAATGGAATATTGTATTGAGAGGAGAAAAATATGTCTTTGAGAAAAGAAGAATATATAGACAGATTAATTGATAAGAAAATAAAAGAGTATTTGGAAATTTTTGGTGCAGTAAGTATTGAAGGACCAAAGTGGTGTGGCAAAACATGGGCATCTTTAAATCATGCGAATAGTCAAGTACTCTTAGATAAAAATGATATTAAAGAAAAAGCAAAATTAAGTCTAGACCTAATTTTAGAAGAAGAGAAACCAGAATTAATTGATGAATGGAACTTAATACCTGAAGTATGGGATGCAGTTAGAAGAAAATGTGATGAAACTACTAAAAAAGGTAATTATATTTTAACTTGTTCTACGAAATTAACAGATGAAGAACAAAAAGAAAAAATACATCATTCTGGTGCAGGAAGAATAGGTAAAATACAAATGTATACAATGAGTTTATACGAATCAGGAGATTCTACAGGAAAAGTGTCTATACAAGATATGAAAAATGGAATTTTTAAAAATGGCTTAAATGATAAAATTACATTACAGAAATTAGCAAATTTAATTATTCGTGGAGGCTGGCCTTCAAATATTAAAACACCAGAAGATAGAATTGAAATAATACCTAGAAGTTATATTGATGCAATTTTAGATAAAGATATTAATGATGATAAAAAAAGAGATAAAAATAAAATGTCAATGTTGCTAAAAAGCTTAGCAAGAAATGAATCAACCATTGCTAGCAAAAAGACATTATTAAAAGATATAGAACAATGTAGTAATGAAAAAGAAATTATTGAAAGTAGAATTACTATAGATGATTATTTAGATGTTTTAAATAGATTGCATATAACGGAAAACCAAAATGCATATAGTGAAAACTATAGATCTCCAGACAGATTAGGTAAAGCTGTAAAAAGACATTTTACTGATCCATCACTTGCATGTAGTTGTTTAGATCTAACAAGAGATAAATTAATAAACGATCCAAAAACATTTGGATTTATGTTTGAGGCATTAGTAGAAAGAGATTTAAGAATATATATGGATTATTTAGACGGTAAACTATATCACTTTAGAGATAATGTTACTGGATTAGAAGCAGATTCAATATTAGAATTTAATGATGGAGAATATGCAGCAATAGAAGTTAAATTAGGATTTGGAGAGGTAAAAGAAGCAAAAGAAAGTTTAATGAACCTATATAAGAATATGGTAAAAAAACCTAAATTTATGTGCATTATAGTTGGCTTTACAGATGTTATGGCAAGAGACCCAGAAACAGGCATTTATATTGTACCAATTACAGCTTTAAAACCATAAAAAATAGAATATTAACAGAAAAAAGAATAGCGACATAAATTAATAAAATAAAAAGGAGCAAAATATATGGAAATAAATGAAATTATTGAACAATTAAAATATTATACAGAAAGCCTGCCGAAAGAAGCATTAAAACAAGCAATAAAGCATAAAGATGCTATAACTCCAAAGCTAATTGAAATGCTAGAATATACAAAAAATAATTTAGAAAAAATTTTTTATGAAGAGGATGAATTTTTTGGATATACTTATGCATATTTTCTATTGGCAGAATTTAGAGAACAAAAGGCATTTCCATATTTAATAGATTTATTAAATAAAGACGAAGAAATAATAAATTATATAATAGGAGATGATTATCTAGGATATGTACCAAGATTACTTGCAAGTACATATAATGGAGATGATAAAGCATTATTTAATATAATTGAAAATAATCAAATAAATGAATTTGTTAGATGTAGTACATTACAAACTTTTGCAATATTATATCTTTATGGTGTAAAGGATAGAACTTTTTTAGTAAAGTGTCTAAAAAAGTTATTAACTGAAAAAGATGAAAAAAACCACTCATATTTATATGAAGAAATAATTGATGAGGTATGTCATTTAAAGTTAACAGAATTAACAGAAGATATTGATAAAGTAATGTATATAATTGAAAACAAAGAAGAAAGAGAAGATTTAAAAAATATATTAAAAGACAATAGTAAAATAAACAGAAATATATATCCATTTAAGCCATTTTATGAATATATATATGATACTGTTGAGATAATGGAAGAATGGCAATGCTTTAGATATATAGAAGACGAGGAATTTGAAAATTCGGATGATTATAAAGTGTGCCAATATATAACCAAAAAAAGAGTAGATAATTATGTTGATGTCAAAATGGATATAGGTAGAAATGATTTATGATATTGTGGAAGTGGAAAAAAATACAAGAAATGTTGTATTAATAAAAATAATAATGATGACTTAGACAAGCTTAATTTAATAGATGAATTTGTTTGCAAAGCAGAATGGTATTTAAAAAGAGAAGAAAACAAAAAAGGAAGTTATTTATTAAGAATTGCATGGTTTGATGTTCAAGATATATGCACAAATAATAATATAAAAAGTATAAGCGAATATGATGCAAAATATGATGGGTATGATAGCTTATTGAATTGGATTCAAACGTATGAAGATGTATTAGCAATGAGTGATGAAGAAGACAAATTATATGAAAGACTTGAATTATGGAATACTATAGAAGATATATTTGAATTAGATAATGAAAATGAATTATATTGGAGAGAAAGGGCAATTAGAGAAAAAGCAAATACTGAATTTAGATTAGGTAATGAAGAAAAAGCAACAAAAATAATCGAAGACTATTTAAATATAAAACCAGAATGGACATGGGGATATATAGAAATGGCAGATTGGTATCTTGATAAAAGAGATAACAAACATTATAATTTAGAAAAGGCAAAGGAAATATTATTAAGAGCAGAACACATTGAAGGAATAGAAGAAGTAGATGCTGTTTTAGAACGATTATGGGATATTTATAAAGAATTAAATGATAAAGATAATATTAAAATATATGCTACAAAAATTGGTATAGAAGAATAAGAAATTAAGGAGTAAATTTTATGGTGAATCTAGAAAAAGTAATAGAAGGATTAGAAATGGTAGATGATATTATAGATTGTTATTATAATCCAGAAACAGATGAAATATTTTTATCAAACATAGGAGAAGTAGAAGATTTATCAGAAGATGAAATAGATGAATTATTTGAAAAATCAATTATACTGCCAACACAATATGAAATAAATGAATATCAAATAATGGTTGATTTTATAGATACAATAAATAATCTTGAAATAAAAAATAATTTATAGAGATTAATACAAGGAAAAGGAGCTTTTAGAAGATTTAAAGATTATTGCATTGAAACGAATATAATTCAAGATTGGTATGATTATAAAGAACAAAAATATAAAGAGATAGCAATAGAATGGTGTGAACAAAATGAATTAAAATACAAATAATTTAAAAATGTGAAACAAAATTTATAAAAAAATTTAAGATGTTTCACATATTAAATAAACCTTAAGAAATCTTAGGGTTTATTTTTTTGACCTA
Organism: uncultured Clostridium sp.; assembly: GCA_947571975.1. Classification (GTDB taxonomy): domain Bacteria; phylum Bacillota; class Clostridia; order TANB77; family CAG-508; genus CAG-269. Next base: position 12,527 of record CANPAC010000051.1, read on the forward strand.
AACTAATACTAAAGGTTATTTTTAAAGACCTAAAATTGAACGTGAGGCGAATAAAAACCAAATGAAAGGAGGACTACAAATGCAAAAATTAAAAGGATTATGGATTCCAGCAGGAATTTTATTAAATGAAGAATTGTCGGATAAAGAAAAAATAATACTTGCAATGATT
>CANPAC010000052.1 GCA_947571975.1 uncultured Clostridium sp.
GTTGTAGATGGTTAAAACAATAATGGCTAAAGTGTGCCTGTCCCAACTTAGCCATCCCAACTTAGCCAAAAAAGTCGAAACTTAAAATTGCCAATGGCTTGCATTTTAAAAAAAATTATTATATAATAGCAAGCTAAGTGAGGAGAAAAAGAAATGCTAGTAAACCATAAAATAATAGAAAATCTATGTAAAGATGCGGGAGAAAAAAGAACTCGGAAAGGCAAGAACTTACAAAAGCTTACGGTAGAGTAGAAATTATAAATGCAGAATATGAAAATAGTAAAAACTTTAGTATAAGCAGTATTGTAGTAGGAAGTGAGCCATATAAAACTTATATATCAATTCGTGATGGGGAAGTAGAAGATATTACTTGCAATTGTCAAGATTATTATAATCATTATGGCGTATGTAAACACACACTTGCGTCTATTATGGCATTTGCTGAACAAAGTAACAGTAACATAGAAATAAAAGAAGAACAAAATGATGTAAATAACTATAGGAATTTTAAACAAATTGTAAATACATTTTATAATGAAGAACTAGACGAAATAGATAATACTGAAGAAATTATCCTAAAAAATAAAGGAACTATAAAAATAGAACCTAAAATTATATATGATAAGTTTTCAGGAGATATGAAAGTTGAGTTTAAAATAGGAAATAAGAAAATGTATAAATTGAAAGATTTATCAGAATTTTATACTAGGATGATGGAAAAAGAGTTTTATAAATATGGCGAAAAGCTACAATTTGTACATACAAGGGAAATGTTTGAAGAACAAAGTAAGCCACTATTAGACTTTATTTTACAGTATTCAGAAATTATTAAATATGCTAATTCTAATTCTAATAGTAATTATAGGTATTATGGAAAAGCTTTAAATGATACGAGTATCATACTAGGAAATAGCGGGATAGACGATTTATTTGATGTGTTAAAAGGAAAAAAAGTAGAATTTCAAAAGGATTATAATACAGAGGAAATTGAATTAACAGACAATCAGCCTAAGATTGAATTTCGATTAAAAAAAGTTGGAAATGAACAATATGCAATTATTCCTAATGTAGAAATATTTAAGGTAACGATTTTTAAGGGAAAAGATTATAAATATGTATTAACTAACAAAAAGTTATATCGTTGTACAAAAGAATTTGAAAAATCAAATTTGAAATTGTTAGAATTATTTAGACAAAATTATATGACAGAAGTTTTGCTAGGAAAAACAGAGTTAACTCAACTATTTTCTATTATTATACCAAAGGTAAAAGATGCGATTGTTATTGAAAATATGACTGAAGAAGAAATTGAACAATATAAACCACGAGAATTACAAACAAAAGTATATTTAGACTTTGATAAAAATGATTTTTTAACAGCTAAAGTAAAATTTGTGTATGAAGAAAATGAATTTAATCCATTAGAAGAAAAGTTAAAGTTAAATTTTCCAAGAAACATGATACAAGAAACAAAAGCATTAAATCTATTTAGAAAAACAGGGTTTATGTTTGATAGTAAAAATCTACAATTTATATTACCTGATAATGATAAAATATATGAATTTTTATCAGATGACATTAACTTTTATATGCAAAAATTTGATGTATTAGCAACTGAGAAGTTTAAAAACAAACAAATTAGACAACCTAAAATGGGGAGCTTAGGAGTAAGAGTAGAAAATGATTTGTTATCTATTGATTTAAAAAATATAGATATTGATAGCAAAGAATTAGAAGAAATTATGGCAAAATATGCATTAAAGAAAAAATATCATAGGTTAAAAGATGGAAGCTTTATAGACTTAGAAGATAATAAAGAAATTGAGTTTTTAAACAAATTAGCAACAGGAATGGATTTAAATTATAATGAATTAGAAAATGGAGAAATAAAGTTACCAGTAAATAGAACACTATATTTAGACCAATTGTTAAAAGGGATAAAAGGAACAGAAGTTAGAAAAAATGAAGAATACAAAAAAATTGTAAATGGATTAAATAAAGATCAATTAGAAGAAATGAAAGTTCCTAAAAACTTAGAATCTATTTTAAGATATTACCAAAAAACAGGTTTCAAATGGTTAAAGACGCTAGATAGTTATAAGTTCGGTGGTATTTTAGCAGATGATATGGGGCTTCGGAAAAACAATTCAGATGTTATCTATTATTGTAGATTATGTACAAAATGTAGATAATGATGATAACGTAATACCAGGGCAAGAACAATTACTAAGAAATAATAAAAGAGCTAGTTTAGTTGTTTCGCCAAGTTCACTTACTTTAAATTGGCAAAATGAAGCTAAAAAATTCACAGGTGATCTAAAAACTTTAGTAATTAGAGGGACTTTATCAGAAAGAAGAAGACAAATAGAAGAAATCGAACAATATGATTTAGTAATTACGTCTTATGATTTATTAAAAAGAGATATTGAATTATATGAACAAAAAAACTATAAATTTCGCTATATTATAGCAGATGAGGCGCAATATCTAAAAAATAGTAATACACAAAATGCAAAATCTATTAAGAAAATAAAAGCTGATACTAGATATGCTTTAACAGGAACTCCAATTGAAAATTCGTTAGCTGAGTTATGGTCTATTTTTGATTTTATTATGCCAGGATATCTATTTTCTTATAGAACTTTCAAAAATACGTATGAAACTCCAATTGTAAAAGAAGAAAATTATGAAGCAATGGAAAAATTGAGAATGTTGATAGAGCCATTTGTGTTAAGAAGAAATAAAAAAGAAGTACTAACTGAATTGCCTGATAAGACTATAACAGTGTTAAATAATGAGATGGGAGAAGAACAAAGAAATATTTATTTGAATTATTTAGCACAAGCAAAACAAGAATTAGCAGAAGAGATTGATATAAATGGATATGAGAGAAGTCAAATGCAAATATTATCAGCTTTAACTAGATTAAGACAAATTTGTTGCCATCCAAGTCTATTTATTGAAGATTATCAAGAAGGAAGTAGTAAATTAGACCAGTGCATGGAAATAGTAGAAGAAGCGGTAAATGGAGGACACAAGATTTTATTGTTTTCAGGTTATACATCTATGTTTGAAATTATAGAAAAAGAATTAAAAAGCTTAGGAATTAAATATTTCAAATTGACTGGCAGTACAAAAGTAGAAGAAAGGGTTAAATTAGTTGATGAATTTAACGAAAATTCTGATGTAAAAGTATTTTTGATTTCGTTAAAAGCAGGAGGAACAGGACTAAATTTAATAGGAGCAGATATGGTAATTCATTATGATCCGTGGTGGAATTTATCAGCAGAAAACCAAGCGACAGACAGAGCTTATAGGATAGGGCAAAAGAAAAATGTACAAGTATATAAGTTAATTACTAAAAACTCGATAGAAGAAAAAATATATGAGTTACAGCAAAGAAAGGGCGAATTAGTAGATAGTATGCTTAGTACAAAGACATCTTTTATTAGTAAAATGTCAAGGGAAGAAATTATGAACCTTTTTTCATAAAATAGGGGGACGTTTCCTTTTTCACATTTTTGTGAAATTTGGGACACATTTTATTAAATTTTACAATTGATGATAGTTATGTTATAATATGTGAGACATTGAAGTTATAAAATGGTGTCTAGAAAAAGGAAAGGAGAATAAGCGTGAAGAAAAAAATGCACATCAAAACCTTAAACACCCAAACCTTAAGTAATACGGTAAAAAAAGGTGGGTGCGGCGAATGCCAGACATCATGTCAGTCGGCGTGTAAGACTTCTTGTACAGTGGGTAATCAAACCTGCGAGAATACAAGAAAATAGAGCTCGACTGCAACAAAATTTAAGCGAGTGGAAAAACCACTCGCTTATAAAAACATAACATATAAGAAATGAAAAAATTTCATCTTTTATTAGGAAAGAAGGATAATAGTGAAAGATTATATAACTATAATAGGAGGAGGCTTAGCTGGTTGTGAGGCAGCCTATCAAATAGCTAAAAGGAAGCTAAAAGTAAAATTATATGAAATGAAGCCTATTAAGTATTCACCAGCTCATAGTAATGAAGATTTAGCTGAAATTGTATGTAGCAATTCTTTTAAGTCAGATTTATTGACTAATGCTTGCGGTTTATTAAAGGAGGAATTAAGAATACTAGATTCTTTATTAATCAGAATAGCAGATGAAACAAAAGTACCAGCAGGGCAAGCTTTAGCAGTTGATAGAGAAATCTTTTCTAAAAGGGTGACAGAAGAAATTAATAAAAACCCATATATTGAGGTTATTAATGAAGAAGTAACTGATATAAATGAAATGTTAAGAGATGGAATTGTTATAATTAGCACAGGTCCATTGACTTCAGATGGTTTAGCTAAACAGATTCAAGAATTAACATCACAAGATAAGTTGTATTTTTATGATGCAGCAGCACCGATTATTGAGAAGGATAGTATTGATTTTTCTGTTGCTTTTTATGGTGATAGATATAGCCAGGAAAAGAAGAAAGAAGAGACTGAAGAACAATGGAAAGAAAGATTATCTAAACAAGAAAATGAAGAAAAAAGTTACATTAATCTTCCGATGGATAAAGAAGAATATGAGAATTTTTGTAAAGAATTAGTAGAGGCAGATGTGGTAACACTACATGAATTTGAAAAAAGAGAAATTTTTGAAGGATGTATGCCAATTGAAATTATGGCAAAACGAGGAATGGATACTTTAAGATTTGGTCCACTAAAACCAGTTGGATTTGATGACCCAAGAACTGCTAGAAGGCCATATGCTATTGTACAATTAAGGCAAGATGATAAACAGGCAAGTCTTTATAATATGGTGGGATTTCAAACTAATCTAAAATTTGGAGAACAAAAAAGAGTGTTTAGCAAAATACCAGGGCTAAAACAGGCGGAATTTGTTAAGTATGGTGTAATGCACCGAAATACATATATAAATAGTAGTAAATTATTAAATGAAAAGTATCAGGTGAAAAGTATGCCTAATTTATATTTTGCAGGACAAATTACAGGTGTTGAGGGGTATGTTGAGTCAATATGTTCTGGATTAGTAGCAGGATTGAATGCTGCATATGATTTTAGACGGTGTTAGAAATCATGATGACAGTTTGGAAAATTTTGTTGATAAGTATTGTTTTTCAGAATATACAGTAATAGGAGCTTTGGCAAAATATATTTCAACACCAAATGAAAAATTCCAACCTATGAATGCAAATTTTGGAATACTTCCAGAGTTAGAAGGAAAAAAGATAAGAGATAAGAAGGAACGATATCAAAAATTAGCTGAAAGAAGTCTAGAAAGTCTTGAAAAAGTTACAATTTACTGAATAAATCCATAATATATTTCTAGTTAATAGTAACCTTAAAAAACAAATTATGTAAAATGTATTGAAAAATGCCTAAAAATGTGGTATAATCAATAATAGTTTAGTAATTAATCGGAATATTTTTTGTAACAAGGGGTGAATTTTATGAATGAAGAATTAGAAAGAAAATTTAAAGATGATGAACAAGCAAAAGCCTTATTTTTTGAATATAAAAGCAAAGAAACTGAAATACAAAGTATGTTAAAAGAGTATGAAAGAGCAAAAGAAAATGGAGCTAGTCAAATAGAATTATTAACATTAAAACAAGCTATAAGAGATAAGCAAAAACCATTACTTGAAAGTTTCTATAATTATAAAAAAATAGAAGGTATGAAATCTGATAAGAAAAATGAGATGCAAATAGAAGATAATTCAAGGCAGGTAAAACAAGAAGTTAAAGAGGAAAAAAGTCAATCAGCAGAGATAAAAGTAATGCCAATTAGAAATATAAAAGCAAAATCTAATAAATTACGAGAAGAAAGAATGAGTAAATCATTTGACGAGCGACAAAAAACAAAAATAATACCAATAGCGAAAAAAAGGTCAATTGAAAGATCACAAGGTTTATCAAATATGAGAAGACCTGTTAAAAAATCAAAGAGTATTGTTACTAAAAAAAGAAGAACTATAAATAGATCAAGGCTTAAGCATAGAGTTGCATTAAAATCAAAAATAGTTCCAATGTCAAAAATGTCAATGATAAGAAGAAAAATGTCAAGAAAATTAAGAAGAGTAATGGAGAATAGGATAAAAACACAACATGTTAAAAAGTATACTGATACTAAAAATAGAAGTCGAAGCCTAGCAAGAAGAAAATCTAAATCGGTAAGGCACATGCTTAAAAAACGTATTATGGCTGTTAAGAAATTTTTAGGATTGAATAAGTCTAAAAATATGGCAAAGAGAAAAATTGTTAAACCACAAATACAAAGAAAACGTGAAAGACAGTTCAAAATGATTGATATGTATAGAAATGCTGCACAAAATGCAGATGGTCATATTGAAGCAAAGGCAAATCAAAAAATTAAAGAAATGCCAAGAAAAGAAGAAAATCAGGATGATAAAGAGTTACATGTAATTGGTTGGTAATAAAAAAGATAACAAAGGTTAACAGAAATAAATTTGTAAAGTTAATTAATGAAATGAGCTAATATTAGTGTGTTAGCTCATTTTTGCGTTTCTTAATTAATATTACAATTGTTACCAAAATATAACAAATTAATTAAATTATGTAAAACTTATTGCAAAAACCCTGAAAATCTACTATAATAAATAATAGATGTGAAATAAAAGAAGAGTTTTCTTTTATGGAAAGGGGTAAATATGGAAGAAAATATGTTTAATAGTTTTTTAGAAGGATATGTAAATATACATAATGAATTGGTCGATTTAGATGTATCAGATAAAAAATCAGAAATTGAGAGATTAGAAAAAATAATTGAAGCAAATGATATGTTAATACAAAATTATACCAAAGAAGAAGATATAGATCTAAATGATAGGGAAAAACGTAAAAAATTTGAATCAGATACTAAACAATATATGGAAAATATCAAAAATGCAGAGAAACAAAAAGAAGAAATTAGAAAGCAGCAGGAAGAAAATATCAATAAAAAAGAACAGTTAGAAAAAGCTCAAAAAGGTATTAGAGAACGAGCAAAACAAATGAAAGAAAAAAGACTTACTGAAGAAAAGCAAAAAGAAGAAAATAATAGTCTAAAGAAACAATATGATGATTGTGCTGTAAGAAAATCAGAAATAGAAACACAATTAGAAGAATTTAAAAATATTGACTTAGAAACAACCCAACAAGAGGTAAAAAGAATTCAATTAGATAATGAATTAAGAAATATACAAGCAAAAATGAAAAGTATATCACAAGATATAAATCAAGAAAGCAGTATGTCTAAAAAAGTACAAAAAGATTATATTTTATTTTTGGGGCAATTGAGTTTAGTTGATAATAATAAAGAAAAAGTTATTAAGCAACAAGAAGAAACACAAACAGAAGTAGGAAAGTCTAAAGAAGATAAATTATTAGAAGAAATGGTAGCAGGTAGAGAGAAAAGGGAAGAAGAAAGATATAACGAAATGATAAAAGATGCATTAGAGCAGGAAAAATTAAAAAAAGAGAAAGAAGAACAAGATTTATCAGAGTCATCAGATACAAAATCAAATATAGTATTTGATGAAGTAAAACAAGAATTTGATGAAGCTAATAAAGATTATTCAAAAGTGCATTTAAAAGCGGGAAAAGAAGTAGGAAAAGCAAATGTAGAAATTCTAGACAGAGTAACCTATATCGAAATATCAGAAAAAGATGGAACTGTTTCTTGGTATAATAATAAAGAAGAGCTAGAAGTAGCGGAAGTAAAAGAAGCTTTTAAGGGTAAAAAAGATAAGTTTAAAAAATTGGATATTTATAAAAAATGCAAAGAAATTACAGGAAACCCAATTAGTGCGTTTTTGTTAAAAAGAGAATTGAATCCAGAAATTGTAATGGCATTAGATAATTATAGTGATCAACTAAAAAAATATATTTCTAGTATTTATCATAAAACAGAGTTGCCTTTTGAATTAAAGCATAATTTAAGTGGTATGAAATTATTAGATAAAATTCAAAGAAACAAATTTGCAAAATTAGAAAGAAAATTAGGAGCCACTGTTTTAGGAAAATTATTTGATAAAAATGAAGCATTAAATGAAGCAAAAGATGCAACTATTAAGAAAGAGGAGAAAGAAGAAAAAGTTAAACCAATTGATGAGTATAGAAATGTTATTGATAAAAAAGCACAAGCTAAAAATGTAGAAAATATATTAAAAGAACAAGAAGAAAGAAGAGCAGAAGAAGTGCAGAATATGAAAGAAGATAATGTAGAAAAAGTTTCAGGAGATGCTGTATTAGATAAAGAGGATAAAGTTGTAGCAGAATTACAAGGAACTGAAGAAAGATAAAAAATATAAAAACTTGGAAATGAAAAAAATTCCAAGTTTTTTATTGACTTCTTAAGGTTATCGTGGTACAATATACACTGTTATGATAAATTGCGTGTAATATGCAATTCCGTAACAATTTATATCTTTCAAAGACAAGTAATATGACAATATTGTTACAGTCTTAGAAAAGAAAAACTGAATTAAAAACAGGAGGTGAAATTTAAGTGCCAACAATTAATCAATTAGTAAGAAAAGGAAGAAAAACAGGTGTAACAAAATCAACAGCCCCAGCTCTTCAACATGGATGGAACTCTAAAAATAAAAGATTAACAAATAGTAGAGCTCCACAAAAAAGAGGAGTATGTACAGTTGTTAAAACAGTTACTCCTAAAAAGCCAAACTCAGCTTTAAGAAAAGTTGCCAGAGTTAGACTTTCTAATGGTTATGAAGTTACATCTTATATCCCAGGTATAGGACATAACTTACAAGAACACAGTGTTGTATTAATTAGGGGTGGTAGGGTTAAAGACCTTCCAGGTGTTAGATACCATATCATCAGAGGAACATTAGATACAGCAGGTGTTAAAGATAGAATGCAAGCGCGTTCTAAGTATGGAGCTAAACGTCCTAAATAGAAGTTAAATGAATGAAATCAGGCATCTTGCACATTTTGATTATTCAATCCAGATTTCGACGTACCATTGTACGACTTCAACCTGTATTGCCTAATCAAAAATGCACAATATACCTAATTTGCTTCATTTAACAGAGAATATTAATGAAAATTTAGCTCAAATATAAAATAAAATAGTGCTTGTTATTTTGTCTAAGATTTAAGGTGCTTAAATTTAGAATAGATAAATAAGTGCTATGCGCAAGAAAGATAAACTTTCTTGAGAGTACCTAGATGTTTTCTAACATAAAACATCAAATTAAATTTAAGGAGGGAAGAATAGTGCCAAGAAAAGGATATGTAGCAAAAAGAGAAGTGTTACCAGACCCAATCTATAATAGCAAAGTTGTTACAAAATTAGTAAACAACATAATGCTAGATGGTAAAAAATCAGTTGCTCAAAAAATAGTATATGATGCATTTGACATTATTAAAGAAAAAGAAGGAAAAAATCCTTTAGAAGTTTTTGAGGCAGCTTTAGAAAATGTTATGCCAGTTCTTGAAGTTAAGGCAAGAAGAGTAGGTGGAGCAACTTACCAAGTTCCACTAGAAATTAGACCAGAAAGAAGACAAACTTTAGGATTAAGATGGATTGTTACTTATGCTAGAAATAGACATGAAAAAACAATGGCTGAAAAACTAGCTGGTGAATTGATAGATGCAGTTAGCGGAAATGGTGGAGCATTTAAGAAAAAAGAAGATACTCATAGAATGGCTGAAGCTAATAAGGCTTTTGCTCATTACAAGTGGTAAAATTTTGATTGGAAACGGCAATCTACAAATTTTCGCTAAAATAATCCAAACTTCGACGTACCATTGTACGCCTTCAGCTTGTATTACTTAGTAAAAATTCGTATCTTACCATTTCGAATCAAAATTTAAATGCTAATTAAATAAGAAAAAAATTTGGAAGGGGGAAAATAGAAAAAATGGCAGGAAGAGCATACCCACTAGAAAAAACTAGAAATATAGGAATTATGGCACATATTGATGCCGGAAAAACAACCACCACAGAAAGAATTTTATTCTATACAGGAAAAACTCATAAAATAGGAGAAGTTCACGATGGTGGTGCTACGATGGACTGGATGGCACAAGAACAAGAAAGAGGTATTACTATTACATCTGCTTGTACAACTTGTTTCTGGAATGATAATAGAATTAACATTATCGATACTCCAGGACACGTTGACTTTACAGTAGAAGTACAAAGATCTCTAAAAGTTCTTGACGGAGCTGTAACAGTTTTAGCAGCAAAAGGTGGTGTTCAACCACAAACAGAAACAGTTTGGAGACAAGCTGATAAATACAGTGTACCAAGAATGGTATATGTTAATAAAATGGATATCACAGGAGCAAACTTTATGCTTTGTGTGGATCAATTAAAAAATAGATTAAAAGCAAATGCAGTTCCAATTCAATTACCTATTGGAGCAGAAGATAACTTCAAAGGAATTGTAGATTTAATCAAAATGAGAGCTTTCCTACATAAAGATGATTTAGGAAAAGAAATTGAGGAAACAGATATTCCTGATGATATGAAAGATTTAGCAGAAGAATATCATAACAAAATGATAGAATCAGTAGCAGAACAAGATGAAGAATTAATGATGAAATATTTAGATGGTGAAGAACTTTCAGTAGAAGAAATAAAAAAAGGATTACGTGTTGGAACTATTAATAATACAATCGTTCCAGTAACCTGTGGTTCTTCTTACAAAAACAAAGGTGTTCAAGAACTATTAGATGCAATCATTGATTATATGCCAGCTCCAACTGATATTGCACATATCAAAGGTGAAACACCAGATGGACAAGAAACAGAAGCCAAAACTTCTGATAGCGAACCATTTGCAGCATTAGCATTTAAGATTGCAACAGACCCATTTGTTGGAAAATTATGTTTCTTTAGAGTTTATTCAGGAACATTAGAATCAGGTTCAACAGTATTAAACTCTAGTAAAGATAAAAAAGAAAGAATAGGAAGAATTCTTCAAATGCACTCAAACCATAGAGAAGATATTGACAAAGTATATGCAGGAGATATTGCTGCAGCAGTTGGAATGAAAGATGTTACAACAGGAAATACACTATGTGACCCAGACCATCCAATCATTCTAGAATCTATGGAATTCCCAGAGCCAGTTATCGATATCGCTATTGAGCCAAAAGATAAAGCAGCTCAAGAAAAAATGGGAATTGCTTTAGGAAAATTAGCTGAAGAAGATCCAACATTTAAAGCTTATACTAACCAAGAAACAGGTCAAACAATTATAGCAGGTATGGGTGAATTACACTTAGACATTATTGTAGACAGATTGAAAAGAGAATTCAAAGTAGAATGTAATGTAGGTAAACCACAAGTTGCTTATAAAGAAACAATTAGAAACAAAGTTAAAGTACAAGGTAAATTCATTCGTCAATCTGGTGGTAAAGGACAATATGGTGACGTTTGGTTTGAAATGGAACCATTAGAGCCAGGTAAAGGAATTGAATTTGAAAGCAAAATCGTAGGTGGAGCTGTTCCAAAAGAATACATTAAACCAATTGAACAAGGTATGAGAGAAGCAGCTGAAAGTGGAATCTTAGCTGGTTACCCAGTTATAGATTTTAAAGCTACTTTAGTAGATGGTTCTTACCACGAAGTTGACTCTTCAGAAATGGCGTTCAAAATTGCAGCTTCTATGGCTTTCAAAGAAGGTTGTAAACAAGCAAAAGCAGTTATATTAGAGCCTATTATGAAGGTGGAAATAACAGTTCCTGAAGAATACATGGGAGATGTTATTGGTGATATTAACTCTAGACGTGGAAGAATGGAAGGTATGGATAGTGATGATGGAATGCAAGAAATTCATTCTTTTGTACCACTTTCTGAAATGTTTGGTTATGCAACAGATTTACGTTCTAAAACACAAGGTAGAGGTACTTACACAATGGAACCTTCTCACTACGAAGAAGTACCAAAATCAGTTTTTGATAATATTGTTGCTTCTAGAGCAAAAAAAGAATAAAATACTTGATTTTTTAGCATAAATGTTATAAAATGCAAGTGCAATAAGATTTTAGTTATTAAATTTATTAAAAAATATATTTAGCTAAAGGGCAGAAGGAGAGAATTAAGGATTACAAAATGCGTTAGCATTTTTCATAAGTTATCCATAACTCACTTTGCTCAAACGGCTAATTTAAAGGAGGAATTTTTAAATGGCAAAAGCAAAATTTGAAAGAACAAAACCACATGTTAACATTGGTACAATCGGTCACGTAGACCACGGAAAAACAACAACAACAGCAGCTATTACAAAATATTTATCATTATTAGGAAAAGCACAATATGAAGCATATGATCAAATCGACGGTGCTCCAGAAGAAAAAGCAAGAGGAATCACAATTAACACAGCTCACGTAGAATATGAAACAGATTCAAGACACTATGCACACGTTGACTGCCCAGGACATGCTGACTACGTTAAAAACATGATTACAGGAGCTGCTCAAATGGATGGTGCAGTACTTGTAGTATCAGCAGCAGATGGACCTATGCCACAAACAAGAGAACACATTCTATTAGCTAGACAAGTAGGTGTTAAATACATCGTTGTTTACTTAAATAAATGTGATATGGTTGATGATCCAGAATTATTAGAA
>CANPAC010000053.1 GCA_947571975.1 uncultured Clostridium sp.
TTCGTCTCCTTCTTCTAATTTTTTAAAATTGTCTCTACATCTATTTAATATTTCTTCGTCTTTTTTACATAGTTCATTTATTCTAATATAAATTTTAGTTAATTCATTAATCGGACTATTTTCAATATCATATTCCTCTCCCCAAAGTTTGTATCCTTCAATTAATTTTCCAAATTGGGTTCCATAGTCTCCTAAGTGATTAACTCCAATTGTGTTATATCCTAAGTATTTGTATATGTTGTATAAAGCTCCTCCTATTACTGTAGAGCGTAAATGCCCTATGTGAAAAGGCTTTGCTATATTAGGTGAAGAATAGTCAATAACAATGTTCTTTCCTTCTCCTAGTTTTATATTTTCATATTCTCTATTTTCTATTTTTAATAATAACTGTTTAGTAAATAATTTTTTATTTTGATAAAAATTTATATATCCTCCGCATAACCTCTATTTTGTCTATAATATTTTTATCTATTTCTATCTTTTCTCCTATTTCATTTGCTATTTGTTGTGGTGCTTTTTTTAATTCTTTTGCAAGACGAAAACAAGGAAAGGCATAGTCTCCTTTTTTCAAGTCTTTTGGCACTTCTATGTAACATTCTAATTCTTTTGCCTCTATGTTTGTTATTTTAGCAATTGATTTTGCTATTTCTTGCTTAAATTTAATCATTTTGTTCTCTCTCCTTTTGATTTTTATATTTTTAACATTTGTCTTGCAAATTCTATTAAATCTCCTAAATGTTTTTCTATCACATTTTGTAATATTTTATCATCTACTTCTCTATAATCATGTACTGCAATATTTCTAAAGCCTATCATACCTTTCATATTTTTAAGCATTTCTCCATCTATTAAATTGTTATTATATAAAATTTCAAATGATTCACTATTAGTGTGTGGTATTCCTAATGACTTTGTTGAAACAATATATGTAGCAATATCTAAAGCTGCTTGGCATGCTCTTTGTAGGTTTAATACTATTGCATCATTTCTTCTATAATCTTCTAAATTTGATGGAGTTCCTTCATATTCTTCATTAATTCTATTGATACATTTTTCTATTGTGTCATATTTGTTCAATATAACTAATTTATTTTCCATATAATTTCCCTCCATTTTTTATTCTTTCTATAATATCTTGTCTACTTTCATTTAAATCAAAATATTCTTGGAATATATATAACTTATATAATTCAAATTTTAATTGGTCTTCACAATATAAGATTTTACCATTTATTAATATTTCATATTTAAAATCATCATTTATTCCACTTAAATTAATTAAATCAACATCATTTTTTATAGCTTCTTCTAATTCTAATTTAGTTTCAAATATTTCTTTTTTAGAAATTTGCTTTTTTGATTTTATTGCAATATCTATATCGCTTTTTTCATTTTGCGTATTACGTGCATAACTTCCAAATAGTAATATAGCTTCACATTCAAATTTTTCAAGTAATATTTTTCTTATTTTTTCTAATTTTTCTTCCTTATTCATAAGACTTCTTCCTATTTAAACATTTTTTATTTATTAACAATATAATTCCAGGAATCTCTGCACATATCTTCTAATGTTTTTGTAGCTACCCATCCTAATTCTTCTTTTGCCTTTTTAGGGTCTGCATAACAAGTAGCAATGTCTCCTGCTCTTCTTGGTGCTATTTTATAAGCTACTTTTTTTCTAGTTGTTTTTTCAAAAGCTTTAACCATGTCTAATACACTATAACCTGTTCCTGTTCCTAGATTATAGATATATAAACCTTTTTCTTCTTTGTCAATCTTTTCTAATGCTTTTACATGACCTTTTGCTAAATCTACTACATGGATATAGTCTCTTACTCCTGTTCCATCTGGTGTATCATAGTCGTCTCCAAATATAGATAGTTCTTTTAATTCTCCACTTGCTACACGTACTACATATGGCATTAAATTATTTGGTATTCCTTGTGGTTCTTCCCCAATTAATCCACTTTTGTGTGCTCCTACTGGATTAAAATATCTTAAAATACAAATATCCCATGTATTATCTGATGTATATATATCTTTTAAAATTTGCTCAATAAATAATTTTGTAGTGCCATAAGGATTTGTTGTTCCACCCGTTCTACATTCTTCAGTTAGTGGAATTCTTTCTGGTTCTCCATATACAGTTGCAGAAGAACTAAAAATAAACTTTTTACATCCATATTTTCTCATGGTATCTAATACTACTAAAGCTCCTGATATGTTATTAGTGTAATATTCAATTGGTTTTTGTACTGATTCTCCTACTGCCTTAAATCCTGCAAAATTAATAACTGCTTCTATTTTATTTTCTTCAAATACTTTTTCTAATTTTTCTCTATCTGTATAATCTATTTCATAGAATTTAAAGTCTTTTTTAGTTATTTTTTTTATATTTTCTAATACTTGTGGATTACTATTTGAAAAATTATCTACAATTATAATTTCTTTTCCTGCTTCTAATAATTCAATCGCTGTATGACTGCCTATATATCCAGCCCCTCCTGGTAATAATATTGCCATTTTTATTCCACCTTTCTTCTCTTTACTTCGTAAATTATATAACTTTTACCTATAAAAAGTCAACTCTTGATTTTATGTTGATGGCTAAATTGGGACAGGCACACTTTAGCCATTATTGTTTTAACCATCTACAACTCTTGATTTGTAAGTGAGATAAATTCGATAAATAGAAAAGGCTTTATATAAAATATTTCTTTAGAATTCTTAGGCTGCCTTACAAACATTAAGAAATTCTAATCCGAAAAAATGAGCCTCTCTCACGTTCAAAACTAAGTATTATATAAATATCGCAAAAAATGAGCAATAGCGACTAAAATAGTCTTACAAAGGCTAAAAATAGAAGCCTTGTGACAGCTAACTTTTTGTCTTCTAAAGCTGATAGGATTCCTAACAAGGGGCGTTGCGAAGAGTTTTCACGTAAGGTAGGAAAAAGGGCTTGCCATGCGCAAAAAGAAAGTGAAAAATTAAATAAACGCAAATAGACTAAAAGCAATAAACAACCTCATATAAAGAGTACGTAGTAGAAAAAGGAGAGACTATGTCTCTCCTTTTTCTATTTTCTTTGTAATAGCTTTTAAAGCCTTTTCTCTCGGTAACATTACTACATGTCCACATCCTTCACATTTTAACTTAAAGTCAACTCCTACTCTCGTAATTTCCCACAATTTACTTCCACAAGGATGTGGCTTTTTAGTTCTTACAATATCTCCTATGTTATATTCCACTTTTTATTCCTCCTGTCCTTTATTTTAGTTATAACATAAATTCTATTGTTTTTTCAACAATTTGTAGTAATTATATGTACTATCCTATAAAATTCCTTCTTCTAATAATACATTTCTTATTGAAATATTAACAAGAAGTCTAATTGAAATTCCATACTTCTTTTTTAATTTATTTAGTCCTTCCCAAAAACTACTTCTGATTAAAAACGACCTAGTTACATATAAAATATTCTTTCTTTCATATAGCTGTATATTTTCTGTTCTTATAATCTCTTCTATTGATGCGTTTACAAGTTTACTAATTGAGGCATCATAAACTTCTTGTGATAATTTTTCTAATTCATAATATAACACATCATCAATTTCTAATGTACGACTAATTAATTTTTCCTTTTTATAAAACTTATGAAAACAAGACATTTTTCTTCACCCTTAGTAGCATTATATAACTTTTTTTTATAATTTTTAATCCCTATTTATTATTTGTTTTTCTAACTATTAGTGGTGATTACTCTTTTCTTTTATTTATTATATAATTTCTAAAAACGAAAGGATATTGCAAATGAGCAAATTATATAATAAGTATATTTTATTAAAAACTAATAACTCTGGAAAATTTTATCTTTTTGAATGTGGAATATTTTATATCTTTATTCATGAAGATGCTATTTTTATGTCTAATCTTTTAAATTTAAAGCTTTCCCCTTTAAATTCTGTAGTTATGAAATGTGGTTTTCCAATTAAATCTGCTAATAAATATTTAAAGTTCTTAAAAAATCTTAATTACGATATTGAAATTGTTCTTGCCGATAATCATATTTCTCCTATTAGTTGGTATGATTATGATATTATGCAAAATTATGAACATATTATTTATAATTTTTTATCTATTAACATTGATGAACTTTCTATATCTCAGGCATTTGATTTATTAAATAATTTGCAACATGATTTTAAAAAAGTCGAATTAGGAAAGAAGAAATATGAAGAGAAAAAATAATTTATATCCTCAACTTTGCAAAATAGAAAACATTTTACAAGCTTTTGATGAAGTCTGTAGACATACTAAAAATAAGAAAAAAGTAAGAAATTATCGCGATTTTAAATGTATTTATATTTCTAGAGTTTACAACGTTTTAAAAAATAAAACTTATGAAGTAGGTCCCTACAATGTTTTTACTATTCATGAGCCCAAAAAAAGAAGAATTATAAGTCAATCTATATATGATAAAATTGTTAATCATCTTGTTAGTCGTCATATTTTATATCCTGCAATTCTTCCATGCTTAATTGCAGAAAATGTTGCAAGCATAAAAAACAAAGGAAGCCACGAAGGATTAAGGTTAGCTTTTTCTTTTCACAATAAATGCAAAATTAAATATCGGTTCTTACTATATTTTAAAATGTGATATTAGCAAATTTTTTGCTAGTATCGACCAACAAATTTTAAAAGAAAAATTAAAGAAAAAAATAAAGGATAATGATGCTTTATCTATTATTTTTAAAATTATTGACAGTGAATCTGCAGGTCTTGGCATTGGCAATATGACAAGTCAAATTTTAGCCATTTTCTACTTAAATGATTTAGACCATTATATTAAGGAAAAATTAAAAATAAAATATTACGTTAGGTATCAGGACGACTTTTTACTTTTTCATCCATCTAAAAATTACTTGAATATTTGTTTTACTAAGATTAAAGAATTCTTAGCAAACGAAAAATTGGTTCTAAACCACAAAAGTCGAATATTTAAAAGTAGTAATCATTTTATCTTTTTAGGAAGAACAATTGATGGAAAATATGCAAAATATAGAGAAGTAAAAAGAAAGATAAAATACAAAAAGTTCTTATATGAATCTAATGTTATTTCTTTAAACAATTTTATTAGTAGTATAATTTGTTATAAAAATCTTTCTAAGGTCTATAAGCCAGAAAAAAAGTAGCTTTTTTAAGCTACTAAAAATAGTACTAAATGTTATTCCCTTTCGTTAAACCTACTAACAAATAACATTATCTATTTTTTATTTATAACAATTTCTTGTTAAAGGACTATGGTTTGTTTCTATATTATCTCTTACATAACTTTCGTTATATAACCACAGTTTATAGAAGCTACAAGGGCGCACACCGAGCTCATTAGCGTTCCAGTTGCCATTAGAGTTGAATAAGTTGTTGCCACTGTTAGCATTGCCGTCATTCACATTACCTGGACCGAAGTTCGCATTATCCGAATCCACATTAACTCCAGGCGAAGCTAGCCTCATCAACCATGCCCTAAATTTGAATACTTTTTTTCCAACCTATAGTATATTTCAAAATATCATCTAACTTTTCTCCAAATTTCATATATCTTTTGTAATTAATAATTTGTTTATCATAACATAAATTTAGTAAAAAATCTAAAACTTTTGTTTTTACTATTATCTGTTCTATATATTTTTCTTCTTTTGTTTCATTTGCCATATATGCAATTTCTAGCAAATCATAACTTAAATTTCGTATTCTAGTTTTAATTTCTATTTCTTTTCTTGGGAAATTCTCCATATATTTATCAATATATACTATTAATTCTCTTATAAAATTAATTACTTTGAATTTTTCTTCTTTCATAAATTACCTTTTCTATCTCACTTATCAGTTCTTTATCTTTTATATTGTCCAATAGCTCGCAGTAAATCTTTTCTATTCTCATCTTACTGCTTATTTCACTTTTAGCTTTTTCATAACATTTTATATATTCGTTTAGATTTTTATAATTGCATTTTTCTTCAACTTGATAATTGTTTCGCCTATCTAATATTAAGTAATTAATTTTTCTATTTTCTAATTTTGCAGTTACCTTATGAATAGCGTTTTTCGAAAATGCACAAGAATACATACCATCTTTTAAAATATTAATTTTATATTGAAATAAGTAAGACATAATATATGAGTCTCTGCCATAGCAATAATAAAAATTTCCTACTTTTATTAATACTACATATTCTCTATGAATTTCTTTTACATTTTCTACTATTTTTATAATTCCCATTTTCATCGCGTTTCCCCAGAAGACCAAAGGCCTCCTTGGGAAAACTTTTCTTTCATCTCCATACTATTTTTATTCGATTATTCCTTTATCTACTCTTCCGTTATCTACTTCTCCTGCTTCTGTACTCCATTCTGATTCTGCTCCTGTTATTACTTTTATATCATCTACTGAGACTCCAGATTGTAGAGATATTACAGGGCGCACACCGAGCTCACGAGCGCGCCAGCGGCCATTAGAGTAGAATAAGGCGTAGCCACTGCGAGCACCGCCGCGATACACATAACCTGGACCGAAGTACGCAACAACCGAATCCACAATAACTCCAGGCGAAGCTAGCCAGTAAGATTTTGCATAATTCTCGCTTGATGTTGTTCCTTTAAATAATAAATCATATACTGTACTTCCTTGTTCTACTACTGCATTTTCTGTGTATAGTAACATATATGCAGTTCCATTTACAGGGTCACCTGCTTTTTTATTTTCTAATTTTTGGTATTTTTGATTAGTTAGATAAGTTGCTTTTAAATAATTTTCTGGTGCATAATATCCACTTTTATAAGTATATGTTTGTCCAAAAGATCCTTGAAATGGCAAATCTGCTTTACTAGGGTCTTCTGTTTTATATGCTTTATTATTTTCTTTATCTATTGTAATTCCTAATGTTCTAGTAATATCTTCCATTTTTATACTTCTTGCTTCTTGTGCTAAATTGTTTTTATAAATACTACTTACTTTGTTTAAAACATCTTCACAATTATAATAGCTTTCTGCTCCTTGTAAAACTAAGTATGGCTTTTCTGTACTTGTTTCACTTTTTTTAATTGGACTTCCACTTATTAATAACAAATTAGTTTCGTTTTCGTCTAATCCTAATACTCTCCATGTTGTTTTTGTATCTACTTCATATTTTTGTTCCTCATTATATCCTGTTTCTTCTTTTGTTACTGTTGTTTCATTTCCCGCTACTGGTTTATAATCTAAATAGTCTCCTATTTTTATTTCTCCTGCTTTAAAAGCTTCTACTAATGTTTGTGCTTCATTTCCAAATACTATTGTTCTTTTTCCTATAGTTACAGAACCTGTTTCCTTTATTTTTTCTAATTCATTTTCAGTTAATAAATTTTGTTTTTTCAACTCTTCTAATAATTGGTCTAAAGTTTGTGCTGTTGTAATTCCTGTATGTTTATCTGCTTCTTTTTCTGCTTTCCATAAATCTTTTGCTTCTTCTACACTTGCTCCTCTTGTTTCATCTTTTGCCTCATTTGCTTTTGTTAAAATTCCATTATCACCTGTTAAAGTTGCTATACTTATAGCTGCTAAAATTAATAACACTATAATTGTAATAACTAGTGCAATTAGAGTGATACCTTTGTTTTGTGCTTGCTTCATAATTTTTCCTCTCTTTCTTATTTCTTTTGTTTTCAATTATGTTACTTTGGTGTACATTCTCTTTTTCTATTTATAACATACTTATTACTATTTTTTCAATAGTTTTTAGAAATTATTCAATTTCTTTTTTATTTGTCATTATTTTATCAAAGTATTTTTCAAATTGCAATAGTTTTTAAATAAAAAGTGTGAATATTGTTCATGTTTTTCATTCTATTTGTATTGTTTTTTTGCTTTATAATTAATTTAATTCACTTTTTAATAATATTTCCTAATGATATGATTATAAAAAAAGTAGGTGTTAAGATTGATTATTACAAGTGATGATGTTTTAAAAACAATAGGAAATAAGATAAAAGAAGCAAGATTGTCAAACAAATATACACAAGATTATGTTTCTGAAAATATTGAAATTTCAACAGATTTACTTAGAAATATTGAAAACGGAAGAAATATTGGTAGTATTCCTACTATATTAAATATATGTAATTTTTTGAAAATTTCTCCTAATCACATATTTTCCGAACTTTTAACCTTTGAAGAAAAAACTTTAGATTCTGATTTAAAACATTTTTTTAATAAATTGTCAAAAGAAAACAAAGAGCTTTTAAAAGAAATTATTATCTATATTGATAAAAATTATTAAAATGTAGTATGAATTTTGTTACTTGACATATAATAAAAAAAGTAGTATACTATATTTAACTTAATTAAGTAAAAAAAGTTTATCGAAGATTAGAAAAAAGCTGAATGTGTGGTAGCATTTAGTTTTTTTCATTTCAAAAAAAAAGATAATGTAGCAAAGTGGTAGTCTACATTATCTTTTTTTCGGCTAGCTAAGCCTCATTTTGCTTCTGGTCATCTTAATTCTTGTATTGCCTTTTCAAACCTTTTAGCAATTCTATTCTTTCCTAAAATTCTCATAATCTCATACATGTCAGGAGTATTAGTTCTAGCAGTCAAAGCAACTCTTAAAACGGTACTAACATCACCAACATGAGCCTTATACTTATCAGGATTTGCCTTAAAGTCTTTTACTTCTTTAGCATATCCCATTTCTCCTGCTAATTCCTTAATATTATCGAACCACTCTTGTTTATCGTTAGTTTCATCATAATATTTTTCTAAATATAAAGTCAATATTTTTTCAATTTCTTGTTTTTCATTAATTACTTGGTATGGATATTCTTGTGGTTTTTCATAGAATTTTTCATCATACATATATTCAATATTTGTTTTTACTTCTGACCATTTTGAAATATCTTTTCTTGGCTTTTTATTCCCTCTTTCAATACCAAATACTTTTAAAGCATATTCTTTATCTTCTAGTATTTTTACTAATTCACTATCATGCTTTTTAGCCCATTTCATTGATTCTTCATACACTTTTTCGGCTGTCATTCTTGAAATAGCTGTCTTTCCTACATCAAGCAATTTTACCATATCAAACAAAGCTCCACTTACACTCATTTTATTTAGTTGAAGTTCAAATTCATCTATTTGCTTGTCTGGGTTTGCTCTTCTCCAATTTTCAAAATTTGAATTTGCAATATTTAATAAATATTCCTTAACTGCTTCTTCTGGTATTCCTTCTTCTTCATAATAGCTAACCGCCGCTTCTGCATCTTTTCTTTTACTTAATTTTCTTTTATTACCATTATCATTTTTCATAATTGGCGCAATATGTGCATATTTAGGTGCCTTAAATCCTAATTCATGAAATAATTGTAAATGCAATGGAACAGATGATAGCCATTCATCTCCACGTATTACATGTGTTGTTCTCATTAAATGGTCATCAATTGCGTGTGCAAAATGATATGTTGGTAACCCATCTGCTTTAATGATTACAATATCTTGGTCATTTTCTGGAAAATCTACATTTCCTTTTATTACATCATGATGTTTAATTTTTCTATCTTCTCTACCTGGTGATTTAAAACGAATAATATAGCTATCTCCATTTTTTATTTTTTCTGCCATTTTCTCTACTGTGTGATTTCTGCATTTAGCCCATACACCATAATAACCAGGTCTTATTTTAGCTGCTTCTTGTTTTGTTCTTATTTCTTCTACTTCTTCTGGTGTACAGAAACATGGATATGCCTTTCCTTGTTCAATTAAGTATTTTGCATATGCTTGGTAAATTTCTTTTCTTAATGATTGCTTATATGGTCCATAATTTCCTTTTTCTTCGTTTTCTGATGTCATTCCTTCGTCTGGTACAATTACAAAATCATTTAAAGCATTTACAATTCCACTTATTCCATTTTCAACTTCTCTTTTTTGGTCTGTATCTTCTACTCTTAGGAAAAATACACCTTCAGTTTGCTTAGTTAGTTTTCTTGCTATTAATGATTGGTATAATCCTCCTATATGTACAAATCCTGTTGGACTTGGAGCAAATCTTGTTACGATTGCTCCTTCTTTTAATCCTCTTTCTGGATATTTTTCTTCATAATATGATATTTCTTTTGCTTCTGGAAATATTAAATTAGCTAAATCTTTATAATCCATTTATTTTACACCTCCATAATAATTGGTATGATCATAGGATTTCGTTTTGTTTTCATAAAAATATAATCTCTTAAATTCTCTCTAGTAGCTGACTTAATTGTTGCCCAATCAGTAATTCCTCTGTCTTCACATTTTTTAATTTCATGTCTTACAACAGACTTTACATCATCCATCAAATTTTCTGATTCTCTTACATACACAAATCCTCTTGAAATTACATCAGGACCAGCTACAACCTCTCCTGTTGAAGAGTC
The DNA here is from genome assembly GCA_947571975.1 of uncultured Clostridium sp. Lineage (GTDB taxonomy): Bacteria > Bacillota > Clostridia > TANB77 > CAG-508 > CAG-269. Next base: position 10,441 of record CANPAC010000053.1, read on the forward strand.
CATAGTTAATACAATAACAATTAACCCATCTTGTGACAAATGTTGTCTATCTCTTAAAACAATACTTCCTACATCTCCAACGCCTAAACCATCTACTAATACTCTACCACTTTGTACAGAAGATGTTAATTCTGCTCCTTCATTGTTAATTTCTAGTACTCTACCATTTGACATCATAATGATATTGTCTTTATCAATTCCCATACTTTGAGCTGTTTCACTATGAGCAATTAATTGTCTGTACTCACCATGAACAGGAATAAAATATTTTGGTCTTGCTAATGCTAAAATCAATTTTTGTTCTTCTTGGCAAGCATGTCCTGAAACATGTATTGTTTCTAATGAACTATATACTACTTCTGCTCCAATTTGCATTAAATCATCAATTACTTTTGATACAAATTTTTCATTTCCTGGAATTGGTGTTGCTGAAATAATAACTAAGTCATTTGGTGTTATTTTTACTTTTCTATGATCTCCAGCAGCCATTCTTGTTAATGCTGACATTGGCTCTCCTTGGCTTCCTGTAGTTATAATTACTAGTTGGTCATCTGTGTAGCTATTTATCATGTCAATGTCAATAAAAATATTATCAGGACATTCAATATATCCTAATTCTTTAGCAGTTTCAATCATGTTTATCATACTTCTACCACATATTGCAATTTTTCGATTGTATTTAACTGCTGAATTTACAATTTGTTGCACTCTATGCACATTAGAAGCAAATGTTGCTACTACAATTCTTTTAGTGCAATGTAAGAAAAGTTTGTCAAATACTTCTCCTATTGAACTTTCTGACATAGTAAATCCTTTTCTTTCAGCATTTGTACTATCTGACATTAATGCCAAAATTCCTTGATTTCCTAACTCTGCAATTCTACCAAAGTCCATAATTTTTCCGTCAATTGGTGTATAATCTACTTTGAAGTCTCCTGTGTGTAAAATTGTTCCTGCTGGTGTTGTAATTCCTAACATTACAGAATCTGGTATGCTGTGTGAACTTCTAATAAATTCTACTTTAAAGTTTTTTCCTAATGTAATTGTTTGACCTTGCATTACTTCTGTTAGCTTTGTGCTTCTTAGCAATTTGTGTTCTTCTAATTTGTTGCGAATTAACCCACAAGCTAATCGTGGTGCATAAATTGGTATATTTATCTTTTTTAACAAATATGGTACACTTCCTATATGATCTTCGTGTCCATGTGTTATAATTAGACCTTTAATTTTATCTACATTTTTTTCTAAATATGTGATGTCTGGTATTACTAAATCAATTCCTAACATATCATCTTCTGGAAATGATAATCCACAATCTACTACTATTATTTCATTTTCATATTCAAAAACTGTAATGTTTTTTCCAACTTCATGTAATCCCCCTAATGGAATGATTTTTAACTTTGATGTTTTATATATTGATTCATTTGATGTTGTTCTTGTTTCTCTACTTTGTCTACTATTTGTTCTTCTTTTTCTTCCGAGTTGTAGATTTTACTATCTTGGTTTCTATATTTTCTTCTTTTGTTGTAGAAACATTTGTATTATTTGTTCTTTTATGGTATGGTCTTGTTGTTCTCGCTGTTGTATTTCCTCCTTCTATATTACTTTTTCTAGGATTTCTTGTTTCTCTTCTTGTGTTTCTTTCTCTTTTTACATAATCTCTCTTTTTCTGATTTTCTAATTTTTCTTCTGCCATGTTTTCTCCTCTCTTCTTTACGGTTTGATTTTATTAATAGGCATGTTTAATCGTTACAATTTAAATAGTTTAATTGTAACGTTTAATTTCCTATGCCTGTTTATTTCAAGCATAGGATAAAGTTTTTTATGAATCCGCTCTTTTTTATTATTTACTTATTCTTTCTCTTAATACATTTCACTTAATAAAATCTCATTTTTTAGCAACCTTTAGCGTGTTACTAATCACTGCGCTTTATTATACTATATTTTTGTCTAAAAGTCAAACGATTTTTTTGCTATGGCTAAAGTGGGACAGGTACAACTTAACCATTTTTGGCTAAAGTGGGACAGGCACACTTTAGCCATTATTGTTTTAATTATCTACAACCCGTGATTTGTAAGTAAGGTATATCTTAATAAATAGCAAATGATTTATATAAAATATT
>CANPAC010000054.1 GCA_947571975.1 uncultured Clostridium sp.
GAGCGGGAGCCGCAACACTAATTGCTCTACCTAATACAAACAAAGTTCTATCAAAAATTGAACGTATTAAAATTTTTCCAAACTGAGGTTTTCTGTAAGGTGGCAATTCTAAAACAAATGAGGATGGCATACCTTTTAAAATAGTTTTTGATAGTAGTTTTGAAATGAGTAAAGTGAAAATTATTCCTAAAATAATTACAAATATAACAGCAATTGTAGATACAATAGAAGCTCCTAAACCTTGCATACTACCAGCGACAAATATAGTAGCAATAGCAATAAGAAATGGAAATCTTCCGATTGCACGGAACGAAGTTATTTGTTAAAATAGCAATTAGTCTTTCTCTAGGAGAATCAATAATTCTACAGCCTACACATCCAGCAGCATTGCAACCAAATCCCATGCACATAGTAATCATCTGTTTACCGAGTACAACAACATTTTTTAAAAAAGCCATCTAAATTAAAAGCAATTCTAGGAAGATATCCTAAATCCTCTAAAATAGTAAAAAGAGGAAAAAATATAGCCATAGGAGGTAGCATAACTGATATAATCCATGTTAAGGTTTGATAAACTCCAGAAATTAGCATAGAAGAGAGCCATCCAGGGCAGTGCAGAAAATCAGCAAGCAAAAACAATTTTTCTTGTAACCAAGAAAATAAGCTAAATAAAGCTTCAGAAGGATAATTTGCTCCTACAATTGTTAGCCAAAAAATTATACCTAAAAATAAAATCATAATAGGAATTCCTAAAGTCTTTGAAGTCAAAATTTTATCTATTTTTCGGTCTCGTTTAGAATAATTTTCATCTTCAAAGTGACAAACTTTTCCACAGATTGTTTCTGATTTGTGCATAATATTAGAAACAATTAGGTCTCTAAAGTTATTTTCGTTAATATTATTTTTAGAAAAATCATTTCGAACAACATCTTTAATATTTTGTAGAGCCTCATTGTTTAATAAATCGATAGCAAGATTTTTTTCAATGGATTGTAAAATTTTTTCTTCTCCATCTATTATTTTTAAAGCAATCCAACGAGATAAATCAGAAGATAGGGAAAATTCAACTTTTAAAATATTTTGTAGTTTGTTTATTCCATCCTCAATTGCTTTATCATAAACAACTTTTTTTGGAGATGGTTTGATTTTAGAAGTTACAACCTGGTGTATTGTATCTATTAAGGTATTTAAAGTTTTCTTTTTTCTAGCAGTAGTACCAACTACAGGAACACCAAGTTCATCAGATAATTTTTCTAAATCAATAGATATTTTTTTCTTTTTTGCTTCATCTAGTAAATTGACACAAACAACAATATTATTAGTGATTTCCATTGTTTGAAAAACTAAATTTAAATTTCGCTCTAGGCAAGTAGCATCAACTACGATTACGGTACAATCTGGGTTTCCAAAACAAATATAATCTCTTGCAATTTCTTCTTCCTCTGAGTTAGACATAATAGAATAGGTACCAGGAATGTCAACAAAAAGAAAATCAGCATCTTGATAAATACAATTACCAGTAGCGTTACTAACTGTTTTACCAGGCCAATTACCAGTATGTTGATGCATGCCTGTTAAAGAGTTGAAAATAGTAGATTTTCCCACATTTGGGTTGCCAGCTAAGGCTATTACATAATCACAATTATCTTTTAAAAACGTTAAATCATCAATTAACAAACGACTTCCAGTTGAGGAGTTGGTAAGTCCCATATGTAAAACCTCCTTCATTCACAAATAATAGTACATAATATGAAATAGAAAAATAAAAGTTACCGATGTTTTTAATTATAACATCGGTAGAGATTTATTATTATTGGATTGTTATTAAATTTGCGTCTTCTTTTCGAATAGCAATTAATGTACCACGAATAGAAAAAGCACGAGGGTCTTTAGAAGGACTAATTAGAACAGGGGTAATAGGTGCTCCTTGAACAAAGCCTAAATCTAACAACCTTCTTCTTATATTTCCAGTACAATTCAAATTTTTTATTAAACCTTTTGTATTTAAAGGTAATTCATTTAAGGTTTTTTCTAGATATCTCATTTTTAACATTCCTTCCTAAACTATTATATTTTGTCGAAAAATAAATGTTACTATTGACAATCGATTTATTTTGTGAAAAAATATCTCTAAAAGAAAGGATGATTTTAAAAATGGAAAAATTAAGAGGATTTGAAGTAGCAAAAGGATTTGAAGATAGCAACATTAATTTACCAGTAAGAAAAACAAAATATTCAGCTGGATATGATATAGAGGCGGCAGAAGATGTAGTAATACCAAGCTTTAAGAAAGGAGTAAATCCTACTTTAGTTAAGACAGGTTTAAAAGCTTATATGCAAGATGATGAAGTAATGTTGTTGTACAATAGAAGCTCTAATCCAAAGAAAAAAGGGCTAATTATGGCAAATAGTGTAGGGGTTATTGACAAAGATTATTATGGTAATCCTGATAATGATGGTCATTTTATGTTTGCTTTTTATAATATAAAAGAAGAGGATATAACAATAAAAAAAGGAGAAGCAATTGGTCAAGCAATATTTCAAAAATATCTTGTAACAGATGATGATGAAGCTATAGGAGAACGATTAGGAGGATTTGGTTCTACTAATAAAGGGTAATATTATTTTTTAGCAATAAAAAAATTTTAAAATTTTTATTCTTAGAAGGCTAAGGGATTCGTGGCAAAAACTACATAAAAATTAATGGTAAAGGCTTTGACTTTTGCCATTTTTTGTTGTATAATAAATATGGTTAAAAAATCCAGTAAAGTTATTAAATGTTAAAAGTATTTACATAGCTTTATTATCTTTTTTTCACCAGATAGACAAACTACTGAAAGGAGTGGCTTACATGTTCAATGTAGGAGACAAGATAGTATACCCAATGCACGGTGCAGGGGTAATAGATTCAATAGAAGAAAAAGATATATTAGGAGAGAAACAATCTTATTACATATTGAAAATGCCAGGTGAAGTAAAAGTAATGATACCAACAGCTAAGGCAGAAACAGTAGGTGTAAGAAATATAATAGATAAAAGTTCAGCAGATAAAGTAATTGGAATACTAGAGAAAGATGAAACTGAAATGGATAAAAACTGGAATAAAAGGTATCGAGACAATATGGATAAAATGAAAAGTGGGGATATCTACGAAGTAGCTGATGTAGTTAGAAATTTAAGTTTTAAGCAAAAGGAAAAAGGATTATCAACAGGGGAAAAGAAAATGCTAAACAATGCAAAACAAATATTAGTTAGTGAATTAGTTTTAGCAGAGCATGCTACACAAGAAGAAGTTGAGCAATTAGTTGAAAATAAGATAAATACTTCATTTATGATGTTTAGGGCAGAAGAGGTTCAACCAGAAAGTGTTGTTAATAAATTTATACCGTTTGATGGAACTTCAAATTAGTGTTTGATAAAATTATCTAGTCAAAATTGTGCATTAGTAAAGTTTATTTTTATTGATGTATTTTGACTAGATTTTAAATTATTTGAAAAATTTGATTAAAATGTATTGACAAAAAAATGACAACATATTATAATAACAATTGTTGTAAATCAAAACCAGTTCATTTTATATATGCAGATGTGGCGGAACTGGTAGACGCACAGGACTTAAAATCCTGCGGTGGTTAAACACCGTATCGGTTCGATTCCGATCATCTGCACCACCAGATTTATCAATACTTTCAGAGTTTTTGATAAATCTATTTTTTTATTTAAAAATACTTTCAGTATACAATTTGTATACAAAAATATTTAATTTTCATATTTATATGTATGTTATTACCTATTCTCAATAGATAATAACTTTTTGTTTTATGCAGTTGCTATACTTAAAACATTTCCAATTACTTTTGCTGAATTTTCACTTGCTGTCTTATCTACATGAGCATATAAATTAGCAGTAGTATTAAAACTAGAATGCCCAAGCCATACTTGAATATCTTTCATGTGAACTGCATTTTTTAGAAGAAGTGATGCACAACTGTGCCTTAAATCATGTAACCTTATAGGCTTTAGTTTGTTATTTACAATAATTTCATGAAACTTATGTGTTAGATAATCTGGTTTTATAAGTGAGCCATCTTCATTAACACATACATAATTATCTGTATTCAAATAACACTCCTTAAATAATTTCTTGTCTTCTCTTTGTTTTTCTTTTTCTTCAATCAATAGCATCCCACTTTAATCCAAGTATTTCTTCTCTACGAAATCCATAAAATGCACCAATTAGAATTGGTATTTTAATATTAGTATCTTTTATAATGCTAAAAAGCAATTGCAGTTCCTCTTTATTATAAAAAGTCGGAACATAGGGCTCAACCTTTGGTGTATCAACTTTCTTTGCTGGATTAGAAGTAATTAAGTCCATTTTTTCTGCATAAGAAAGAGCAGATAAAATATTGGCATGATACTTTTTAACAGTTGCACCTTTTAATTTTAGTTCATTAAAAAGATAAGTGTAAAATGCTTGAATATGAATTGGCTTTAATTCTGTAAGTGTAATATTTAAGTTTTTAAAGTAAGGATAAATCCTTTTATTGATTATTCTTTCATATCCACCATAAGTTGTTGGTCTAATATTAGGTTTTATCATTTTAAGCCAATTTAACATATAATCACAAAATAAAATACTATTGTTAGAATTTTGTGTCATTTGGGTTACTTTCAAATTATTGTTTAGTTCTTCTTCATATCTTCTTCTAATTTCTTCAGCACTTTTTCTTGCTGTCTTTTCAGATTTTGTAATAGGAATATCAGTTGTTACTGATTTCCTACGAGGTGGATTTATACCATCTACTATATAAAGTAGTGCCACCCAGTTTTTACTTCTCTTGTAAATTGTTGCTGTTACTTTTACCATCTACAATCTCCTTTCCTTATAACAGCCAATTTACTTTAACATGAATCGTTAGTTTTAGATATTAAAGTAAATTTGGTAAATAAATTATTTTGTGTTTGTTAAGTAATTGATTATCATTACTTTTGGAATTTTATATTCTCTTCCAATTTTCTTTGAAGGAATAATATTTTCATTTACCAAAGTATAAGCTTTTGTAATTCCCACACCTAACATTTCACGAAGTTGTTTAATGTTTACTACATCTGGATAGTTATTAAACATTAAATGATAGTTGTCTAAATTGTTCACTCAAGTACCTCCTTTAATCTATTTACCCATTTTTTAAAATTCGGGTTATGTAATATGAAATTGTCAATGTGCAGTTGTTTTTTTTGTTATTATATATTATAAAAATATCTAAAACTAACTTAATAATAACATATATACTTGCAAGAGTCAATAGTTTGTGATAAAATAATATAAAAAAATAACTATATTAAATAAAAGGTTAGGAGAACTTATGAAAAATTCAAATAAAGATGTTATTGATTTTATTAAAAATAGAAAAATTAGTAATGTAACTAGATTATATGTAGATAGGAATTTTAGGAAAGAATATCTTACATATATGTCTTATAACAAAACTAAAAACGATTTTAAAGCTATTTTAGTACAAAAAGATAATCGTATAGGTACTTTGCTTTGTAACTTCTTAAATTGTGATTTTAAAGCGATTCAGAGTGTTAAAGATTTTGTACAAGAGTATAGTTTAACTCTATTTGCAGAAATAACAAAAATGGAATCAAAAAATACCTATACTGCAAGTGAGTATGAAAAGTTAATAAATGAATTAGTAGAGAAATATGGAGATAAGCTAGAAAGCATAAAAGAAGATTTTATTTCTGATGTAAATTACTTATTTAACATTAATCAATTAGAAGAAATAAAAGATTTAACGCCATTACAAAGATTTTATGTTTTAACTATGAGCAAGAATAACAGTAAAGCATTATCACATTTTGAAAATGATAAATTGAATATTGAACTTGGAGATTTATCAAGAATAAACGCACCATTAAATATTATGGATGAAGATCAAGCAATAGAAATGGCTAAAGTAAATAAAGATAGAATTTTACCAATACCATATACTTTTGAAAGCAATGATATTTGTCAATTATTAATTATAGAACTTCAAGAAATCGTTTGTATGGACAAGTTTGAAATTAAAAAGTGCAAAAATTGTGGAAAATATTTTGTTCCAGAGAAAAGAACTGATGAATTGTATTGCAATAATATTTATGAAGATGGCAGAACTTGTAAAGAAATCGGCTCTTTTAAGGTAAAACAAAAAATGATTAATGATGATGATGACTTAAGAACTTATAGAAATGTTTATCAAAAACTATTATTGAGAACAAGGAGAAATCCAGATAATATGCAATATGAAAAAGAGTTTGAGAATTTTAAAGAAGATAATCGAAAAATGCGTGATAAACTTGATAAAGGTAAGGTTACTTATGAAGAATATGTAGAGTGGTTGAACGAGATGTAATAACTAAATTTTTGCTAATATTAAATATGGGGGTAATAAAATGACGGGGACATTTTTAAATTTTTTTAAGTGTAATTTAACAAATGATAATATCGAAGTAATGAAAACAGATTATATCGATGAAGAGAATTATAAAGAACTTCAAATGGAAAACAAGGAATTCTTTTTTCATAGAATTGGAGCAGATATTTACTTTTGGAATAAAACAAAAGAAGAAAAAATACCAAGTTTTAATTATATAAAAGTACATATGTCACTTAAGGATTATCCTATAATTTTTAAGATTATAATTTCAAATGGACTAGCTGAATTTTTTAAATTACGAGGTGCAGAGGTAAATAGGAAGAATTATTCAAGCTTACTAGAAATTAACTCAAACAAGAACATCGCAGATGGTTATATTAGTGGCATTACTATAAATGACATACGTTTATTAGATACCTTTTATAGCAGTCAAGATAAAGTAATAGGAATCACATTATCAACTAAGCTAAAATATAAATTTTTATGGAATAAAAATGAATTTATACAGAAAGGCATAGATGTAGCAGATTTAAAATATGAAAATGAAATTATATTTCCAACAAGAAAAGCGGTGGAAAGACTTATTGATAGTACAAATAGTAGAGAAAGATATAATTCATTAAAACATAAATATGAAGATAATAAGGAAATATATAAAAATATAATAAGTACAGCACAATTTATAAATAATAATATAAAGGGAATATTTTTCCATAAAGACTTCTCGATAAATAGCATAGATATAAAATGCTTACCTTATAGCAACGAAGTTTTTAAAGTAGATTCCTTATCTAATCCAGAACATTACTATTATTGTGGAAGAACAGTATCAGGAATAAAATATAATGAAGCAGTGGAAAAATTAAGACCATATTCATATGAAATTTTTTCTAATCAAAATATAAATATAGCTGTGCTTTCTCCTAGAGAATATGAGGGAACTACTGAAAATTTTATAGAGAAGTTGAAAAGAAAAATAACTGATATATTCCATTTGAACGTTAATTTTGAAATTATTCTGGTTAACGGAAAAGATGTAAACTCATATGGAACAATATTATATAAAGATATACTAAAAAACAAAGAAAAATACAAAATGGCAATTATCATTTTAGAAGAAGGATTGAAAAAATTAAATGTTGAGAATTCTCCATATCATTTTTGTAAGGCTAAATTGATTGGACAAGGGATAACCTCTCAAGAGATATTAATAGAAAAAATGAAAAAAACAAATGATTTTATACTTAATAATATTGCATTAAATATATATGCTAAATTAGGTGGTACTCCATGGACAATAGAAAAAATAGAAAAGCAAAAGCAAGAACTTATAATAGGAATATCATCATGTTTTGATAAAAACAAAAATAGAATTTTTGGTATTTCACAAGTATTTAATTATGATGGAAGCTATCTAGTTACAGAATGTTCTCCTTTAACTACTATCGAGAATTACAAAGAAGTATTTGAACAGTATTTAAGGAAAACACTACAAGAAGTTATTGATGCTCATATAGACAAATCTAAAGAATTTAGGTTAATATTTCATTTAAATAAAACTCCAGGGAAAAAATCTGAGATGGCAGCAATTTATAATGTATTGCAAGAATTTTCAGATGTAAAGTTTAAATATGCTTTAGTACATTTAAACTATAATCATAATTTTAAATTATTCACAAATGAAGGAAAATACTTTAACAAAAAAGGGTTATATATAAATATAGATTCTAATAAGACTTTATTATCCTTAGTAGATAGAAGCATAAATCCATTGTTGGTAGACATAGATATGCGTTCAAGTTTTATTGATAAAGACTATATAACCAAACAAATATATTGGTTTTGCCATTTGTCATATAGAAGCTTTATGATACCAGCAAAGAAGACAGTCACAATGCAATATCCATATTTGATTACTAAACTAACTAATGAATTAAGATATATAAATGACTGGGATTATCAAGTATTGAGTAATTTGGGGGATAAATTATGGTTTATTTAAAAGAAGAAATAAAAAGATTAAAAGATGAATTGATAGAAGATAATAATTCAATTGATATATACTTTTATAATTATATAAAAGGAATAAAAAATAAATTAAATAATGAAGAAGAAATAGACTCTCCGAGAATACTAGCAATGAAAGGATATTCTAATTTAAATGAAGAAGAAAGTGTAATTAATAAAATAATAGATAGACCTGCATTAAAAGGCTTATCATATAAAAACAATATTTATGAATTGTTAGGAATTTATCTTTTATGTAAAAATAATACAAAAATATTACAAGATATAGAAGAAAAGTATAATTTATCTGATATAAAGAATAAATTTATTATTTCTAAGATTATTCCATCATATAAAGCAAGGTTAGAGGCTGAACTAAAAATAAAAGTAAATTGCTCTGAAATAGAAGAAATAATTAAGTATATATTATGTGCAGAATTTTATAAGATTAATACCGATATCTATTATAGCTATATAGAAAAATCAAACGACATAGTAGATTTAATTATTCTTGAAGATTTATTACAAAAGAGAATAATAGCTGATATTTGTCATGATGATAGTCCAAGAGATGTGATTGTTGGTATTCTAAATGAATTCTCTAATGCATGTAAAAAGATAACTAGAGATAGGAGAGAAAAACATGAATGTTTTAAAATAAATGATGAATATGATGTACAAGATTTATTATATGTAATCTTTAAATCATACTATCCTTCAATAATACCTGAAGAAAACGCAGCTAGAATTGCTGGAAAAGCAGACCGAGCAGATTTCTTTTTTAGGGAATTTAAAATAGTACTAGAGATAAAAATGATTAAAGAAAAAGACACTAATGAAAAAAAATTTATTCCACAAATAAAAGAAGATATCGAATCATATTATAGCTTAGAGCCAGAGTATATGATATTTTATATATATGATCCATTTGGAAAAACTACAGATGAAAATAATTTTACTGAGTTAAATGGTAAACGTATGAATACATGGAATGATAAAGAAATAAAATATGATGTCTTGGTTATTAGAGGAGGTAATTGAAATTATGAAATACATATATACTAAAAAAGATTTAGATTTAATTTCATGGGAAAGGATAGATAGTTTTATAGATAAAATTTATAAAGATGTAAATAACTACTTAAAATCTAATAATTTATCGATTAAATATATAGCTCCTATAATGCGTGGTGGTGGAGTTCCAGCAATAAAATTATCCCATATGTTTAATGTTATAGATATGTTACCAATACAATTAAAACATAATCATGAAACTCATAGAATAGATACTAAAATTGGGCTAGACTATTTAAAAGATAATTCCATCAATGAAAATGAATGTATATTGTTAGTAGAAGGTAATCATGTTACTGGAGGAACTGCAAACATTGCTACTAATATGATAAAAGAAAAATTTGGAGAAAATGTAAAGATTATTTATGTTTCTTTAACTAGAGATTATACATATAGAGATAGTGTGAAAAATATATGTTTTACTACTTGGGCAATGACCACTAATGAAATGAAAGAACTCACTAAAGATGAATGTAGCAAGTTAAATATTAATTATGATTTAGTTTCTGTATATCCTTGGGAAAATGTAACTGAAGAACTAGATGAATTAAATAATAGCTAATCAAATAAAAGAGAAAATCAATATTTCAGATTTTCTCTTTTACTAATGACTTACATAGCATAAAAGCTATGGACACTAATGTAATAATAGTATATGAAAAATTTCAGATTATATGCAATAAAAAACGATAGCCTTTTGAGCTATCGGATTATAATGATTACGTTCTTTTCAGAACGGACACTAATGTTTTATTAATTTAATTATAAACTATTCCATGACAGAAAGTCAAGCAAAATTCAGAATTTTATTCATTTTTTAGTGGTCTTAACCTATATAAACTTTCAAGTTGTGAATTAATTTTATTCCAGTCATTTGCTGAAATAGTAACTAATTGTCCTTTTTTTCTATATGGATCTGTAATTCTTATTTTACTAACAACCTTTAATTGCTCAACTAAAACAGTAGAATAGACATCCTCTAAATCAATATGAAACCAGAAGCCATCTTCTAATCTTTTTGTTGTTAGTGGAAGAATAGTACAGATAGGGGAATTCTTCGAAGTTCTTAATACTAAAACAGGTCTTAATTTATTTTGCTCACTTCCAATATTAATTCCTAGATTGCACCAGTAAATAAAATTATTATATATTGGGAATTTAGGAAGTTTTCCATTATATCTTAAATTAGCTTTTTCTTTAGTCCATTCTGAAAACTGAATAGCATCAGAATTATTGATACTATTTAATAAAATTTCTGTTTCTTCGATATTATTGTGAATTTCATCATTCATAAATTACCACCTCGCTTTTCAAAGTATAACACATTATAAATCATAAGTAAACAAAAGTTTGCGAATTTTATAAGATAATTTTACAATCCTATACATTTAAAATGCAATATGTATAGGATTGTTATATTCTATCTTGAAGTTATTAAATTTTCTCTTATTTTATCACTAATAAAATCTATTCTCTCAATTACTCTATTAGCATATTTAGTATTTATAAAGTCAAATCTATTTGCAGTTCTTGCAATTTCATTTACAGTTTTTCCAACAGATTTTAGTTCATCTATTATTGGTAAAAGAATTGTATCAGATGGAGCAGCTTTAGGCTGATAATTTGTAATAAGACTTCTAAGATAACTACTTCCTGATAAATTTGATTTTAGAACATTTTTCTTAAATCTTTGATTTTCTTTTTCATTAAGATAAAAAATTTTTTTAATATCTCTTTCTCTCAATTATACCACCTCTTTTCTTAATATACTTTAAAATGGGGATTGGGGTGTACCCATTTATTTTGAATTTGTGCGGGAATACAAATTCATTGCTTGCTGGGACAGCAAGTTGCATTTGCGGGATAACAAATGCAGTGCTTGCTAGGACAATATTTTTTGTTATTCTTTTAGAATACCCATTTTCTTAAAGTAAAAATATGCTTCTCTACCACCTAAAAAGAAAATAGAATATTCTTCTAGTTCGTTAATTTCTAAACCTAATTGAATAACTTTTTTAAGCATTTTACATTCGTCTTTATTTAGTTCAAATACTTCATCATCTTCAAAAATTAATTGCAAATTTGGAAATCTATCCATAATGTCATAGTATTGTTTTTTTAATTTTTTATAGTTATCATTCTTGTTTTTTAATTCCATTCGTACACTATCAAATAACTCATTTAATTCAATAGAATTTATATCAAATAATCTTGTTTCTTCCATCATTTTTTACCTCTTTTCTACACATAAATTAATTCTTTTAGTATTATTTCATCAACAGAACTTTTAATATTATTCATAAGTCCAACCCATTTTAATTGATCAGTTGCTTTTAATTCTTCTGTAATATTTTCTTTTTTAGCCAATTGTTTCATTAAAAATTCAAACCTATCATTAGCAGTTTTATCAATTTCTAATAAATGTTCTTGCAATTTATTGTCCATAAATAAGATAATATATTCTGATTTTTTCTGCTCTTTTAAAAATTTTAATCTCATTCTTCCAAATCTACCAAGTTCCAAATCTTTTAAATTTTCTGGTGGTACTAAATTTGGGAGATAATACTCTCCTTGTTTGTTGTATTCAATTTTCATACATAAATCATCCTTTCAATTTTGATTTTCATGTTAAAGGAATTGGCTTTTGATTTTAAAATTCGGTATACAATTTGTATACAAATCATTTTATTTTTGAAATTTTTTAGAAAATTAAATATCTTTGAATTTTTAAATAAAAAATGAATGAAAGTGCTGATTTTAATATATTGGGGAGTATCTTTAACTATCAATAAAAAGTAATAGTTAAAAGTATCTATAAATGAACTTTAACCCCTTAAAATCCTGCGGTTGAATAAACCGTGCCGGTTCGATTCCGATCATCTGCACCAAGACGAGTTTTTGTCGAACTCTCTATAACAATTGATATAACTTAATTTCAAGATTATAAGAATTTGACAACACAAAAACTTTAAACCGTTTCAAAAATGAAGCGGTCTTTTTTTGACCAAAAGTCTTGAAAGAAGGAGGTTTTTGTGGTATTATGTT
>CANPAC010000055.1 GCA_947571975.1 uncultured Clostridium sp.
AAATTCATTTGTCTATTTTTTAATAATCAGCCTTACAAATCAAGAGTTGTAAATGATTAAAGCAATGGCTAAAGTGTGCCTGTCCCAACTTAGCCACAATAATCGTTATTGTATTACATCCTTAATAGCTTCTCCAATAATTTTATTAACATCTGCAATTACAATATTAAACTTAGTTTCCGCCTCAAAAAACTTTTTAGCCTCATCAATTTCAACTAATTCTGCATACAAGTCTTGCATTTCTTTCATTTTATTTTCATCTTGTTTACCTGTTTGCATAAGTGAAATTTGTGTTTCATATCTTTTTTGTTCAAACTGAGCCATCTTTTCTTTTAAAGATGTATTTAAATTTAAAGCTTGTTTTGCTATTTTATAATTCACATATTCTTCAGATTGTTTTATTTCTTGTGCTAAACGATTAGCTGTATCGTAAATATTCATACTTTTCTTTTCCTCCAATTTTGTTTAACCCTTTTTAATTTACCGCTTCAGGTGTTTCTACTGATGGTTCTTGTTCAGGTTCTGGTTCTTCTATTACTACTTTTGCGTTAGTTGGACAAATATTAACAAAAGTATTTCCATCATTTACATTTATTTCATTTCCTTCTAAGTCCTTATATGTTGTTTGCTCATCTCTTGCATTTTTAGTACATTTTATCTTAATAGCTCTTCCGTTTGTAATATAGTACCCATCAAATGTTCCAATGTTTTTCAATCCTTGTCTTCCTTTATTTTCTTTGTCTGTCAAAGTATAGTTATCACAAAAAGTAATAATTATATTTTTTGTTGTTACTATTTGTTTTGTGTCCCAATCTTTTTGCTCTTTTCCTCTTGCATATCTTGCATAAACTTTATTTTCTGCATCATATACATATTTTACAGTTTGTAATTGTGAATGCGGAATAGTTACACTAATAGCTCCTTGTCCTTCCTTTAAATTAACTTCATCTACTACATAGTTTAACACACTTTCTTTATTTGATGTCATTCTAAATTTTTTATTTTTAGCAGATTCAATTAATTTTGCAATATCAGTTACTGCATTATGTGGTGCTGCTTTGTCTTTCACTCTTCTAAAAGTTGTTCCATCTTCCGCAATTCCATCAATTTCGTTTATACTAAACTTTTTAATGTCACTAGCAGCTTGTGGACTTTCTCCAAAGTGAGCATATATAGCATCATTTTCCATTGCATAATCTAGAAAATAGTGTCTTGCACTTCTTACAGGACCAATCTTTTCAGCATTTGCTCCTTTAAACATTGCCATTAATCTTGTTTCTCCACCTTCTGCTATAATTTCATAAACCATATAAGCTTGTTGTAATCCGGGCTTGTGGCCAGGCATCTTTATGATTATCAATCATAACAGCTATTGGTCTGTCATTACCTTTAAATGTTTGAACTGTTTTTTCTTCTATTGGAGCTGTTATCACATCATTTGTCATCTCTTCTGGTACAGCTGTTTCTTGATTTTCTTTATCTTTTATAATATTATAAGCTAAAACCCCTCCTGCTGCAATAATAAAAATAATTAAAGCTATTATCAATTTTTTTGTGCTACTTTTATTCTTTTTCGTTCTTTTTCCTCTCATCTGTACTTTCCTCCTAACACTTTAAAGGGCGTACCTAAAGGTATTACTTATCTGTAACTCATTTTCACTCGTAACAGCTAAGGGCATCCCCTAATCTATTTTCCTTAATCTCGGCTAATTTTTAATTCGGTCAATATTTTTTCTTCTTTAGGTCTCATCTCTTTTTTGTCTTCTTCTTTAATATGGTCATATCCCATCAAATGATAAAATCCATGAACTAGCATATAGCTTAATTCTCTTTCAAAACTATGCTCATATTCTTCTGCTTGCTCTTCTACTCTTTTTATACAAATGATAATGTCACCTAAAATATCTTCTAAAATAAAGTCTTTTTTTTGTATTTTTTGCACTAACTCGTCCTTTTCAAACATAGGAAAAGAAAGTACATCTGTTGCCTTATCAATTCCTCTATACTCTTTGTTAATTTTTTGAATATTTGAAGGCGTAGTCAAAGTAACAGTAATACCTAATTTTGATTCTTCTATTCCTTCTTCTTTAAAACACTGCATCAGTACTTTCTTTACAATTTGTTCATATTCTTTTTTTTCTTCTACATCTTGGTATAATATCTCATACATTTTATGCAACTTCCTTAATTTTTACATATCTTCCTTTTGAGCAAAAAGAATTTCTTATTGGTCTCATTACTCCATAGTCTACTAATTTTCTCTTATAGTAAGTTAAAATTTTTGAATAATCTGTTTTTCCTTCTTTTAGTTTTTTCATATCATCTTTTATAAATAGTATTTCTTTTTGTTTTACATACTCAATAAAATTAGTTTCTTTTAATTTTGTTATTTCTTTGTATTGATTCCAAAATACTTTGTATTCATCTTTTTGTTTTTGTGTGTCCCAATATACTTTTGTTGATAATAATTTGATATTATAATCTTCAATTAAATTAATTAACATAGAGTAAGCTCTTTCTCTTTTTGCTGCCATTTTCGTGTCTTGTACTAAAACTCTTGCATCTTTTAATAATTTTTCATAACATTGTTCTGCTACAATTAATGGCAAACTGTGAGTAAATAACTTTCTACTAATTCCTAGTAACACCATATTTTTCTCTATGTTATCTCTTGTATCTAATTTTCCTACTTCATATGATTCATATTTTTCGTATTCAGATTTCATATTTTTTACGTTTTCGTCATAGTTAGTTTCTATTTTTAATGATAATATGTTTTGAATATATTCTTCTAATGTATAGAATATTTTAGTGTAAATCCATTCTTTAGACGAATCGTAATTACTTACATTATCTGCTACTTTGATAGAGTAATTTTTTAATATTGCTTTATACAATGTATCCATTTTTGATAAATAAAATTTATTATATTTTTCTATCAATTTTTCTTTGTTTTCAATTTTAAGTCCTTGGTAATCTAATTCAACTAAATATTTTTGCTTTCTATATTTATATTCAATATATTCGCTTTCTTTAAGGCTTGTTACTTCATAATATTTTGATAATGCATTTCTTTCAAAGTCTGTTGCTGTATTGTTTTTTACTTTTTTGTAAATAGAATCCATTACATATTTATCTAATGCACTTAAATATGCTTCATATGCTGCGTCATATTTCTTTTCTATTTCTTCTTTATTGTAATTTTCATTATCTAACATATAATTTTCAAATGCTTTGATTACACTGTTTCTTTTCATAGAAATTAACATTCCATTAATTCCTATTTTTGTTGGGATTAATATTCTTGTTAATGTACTTGTTATTTTATTAAAAAATGTTTTATCTGTTCCTGTAATTCTAAGGCTTCTTTCTTCCATGTTTACTTCTTCCTTTCTTAAGGTCTTTTCTATTGTTCTAATAGTTTTACCTTTCAAAATACAATTTTTTCATTTGTCCCTATATTTTCTAAAACTTCATAAGTAACATAAACATCTATACTATCTTCTTTCTCGTAAGTATTAACATTTGTGTTAACAATTGATTCCTTATCTTCTATTTCGTTGTTTAATTCTTCCTGTAGTTGCTGTATCCCTAGATTCTTAGCTTCTTCTATCTGATACGTTTTTTGTTCTTCTTTTACTTCTTTATTAGTAGTTTTTATGATAGAAATCGGTAAATAAAAGTTTGAAAATATCTTCATTTTGTTTTCCGTTTCTATTGTATCATAAATTTCAAATTTTGAAAGCTTTTTTGACAAATTTATTTCAAAATTATTAAATTTTATACTATAATGATTTTCTAAATTCCCTGTTTCAGTCTTTTCCGTAGCATTGTAAGGTATGTTTTTATATTTTGTATGCCATACTTTTGCTTGAATTTCTCCTTTAGCATGTACGTAACGAATTCCTGTATATTTTCCTTCCATCCAACCATTAATTAAAGTTTCTCCTAAATTTACTGTATCTCCCACTTTTACATTTGCTGTCCCTGTTTGTGCATTAATTTTAGTTATAATTCCTACTTTATCAGAAATAATACTACAATATTCTTTTTCATCTATTATTTCTGGTTTTTCATCTGCTTTAACTATTTTTACAATAGCATTTGTTCCTTTTAATTCAATTCCCACCCATGCGATGTCTTTTCTTTGTAATCGAATTTTGTTGATAATTTCTTTTGTATCAATTTTTGCTTTCCATTCTCCAGATTTTAATCCTGCTTCCTCTATATCTTTTTCTATATTTTCTAATTCCTGTCCATTTTCTTCTCTAATATCCACATTCCATACAAAATTTGAAGAAACAGCTATCAAAATTATCATTGCTAATAACAAAACAAAAAATATCTTTCGTTTTTTATAACGATGTACTAAAAAAGGTAATCCCCTTTTTGTATCTATCTTAATTTTGCATTTTGTTTTTTTTGCAATTTTTGCAATTTCTTTAAAATCTCCGGATGCCAACTCTAAAATTTAATTGTATTTCTTGCTTTCTTTTTAAATGCCAAATTGTAATTTTGTTGCTTCGACACATATTTATAAATCTTTCTATATAATACCCCTCTACTGTAATTCCTAAATAACCAATCAGATAGCTAATCAAAATTTTTATTATCATTTACACAAAAATCCTTTCTTATGTTTCTTTTTTAATCAGTAGTTCTTTCAATATCCATACTCTCTATTTTTCCAGTTACTTTAATATCATCATTTGTCATATTTTCAAGATTCAAATTAAAGCCATTAATATTTATAATACCAATATTTGTATTGATTCTAACAAAAAATTCTTCATATTCTAATATCCCTTTAAAATTTTCTATTATCATTTCTTCAAATCCAGTTACAATTATTTTAGGAATATCAGAATATACTTCTTTTGGCATTTCTAACATTTTATCTATTTTATTACGCTTTCTTTTTTCCATATGATTTTCCTTTCTAGTGTTAACATTCAAATTCATCTAATGACTTAAATTCATATCCCATTTCTTTTGCTTCTTTTATAACACTGTCTAAGATATTTGTATTTGTTTTCGAATTCCCATGTAATAACATAATTTCTCCATTATGCAAGTTGTCTAATATTTTCTTTTTTGCTGCTTGTTCATCTGGTTGTTTGTCTTCATTCCAGTCTTCGTATGCAAATGACCACATAACAGTTTTATATCCTAATCGATTAGTAGCTTGCAAACTTTTTTCACTGTATTCACCTTTTGGAGGTCTTATGTATTTCATTTCATATCCAAATTTTTCATTTATTGTTTGGTGCAATTCCATTACTTCTTTTTGTATTTGTTCTTCTGTTAAGTCTGGCATACTTTTATGGTTTACTGTATGATTTCCTACAATGTGACCTTCGTCTATCATTTGCTTTACTAAATCGGCCTCTGTATTTACAAAATGTGCTGTGATAAAAAATGTAGCTTTTACGTCATTTTCTTTTAATGTTTGTAATAGTTTTGGTGTGTAACCTGCTTCATATCCTTCATCAAAGGTTAAATATATTGTCTTTTTTTCTTTACTTCCTAAACAAATTCCTTGATTTTCTTCTAATGCTTTTTTATTTGCTGCTCCTACATCTGGCTGTTCATGATTATTGTTTCTTTTTATCCCCCATCCTATTTTTTTGTTGCTTATTGTTTTTGCTTCACTATTAGTTTGAATTTCTGCTTCTTTTGTGTTCATTGATATGATACTTAATGAGAATATAGCAATTACTAAAATCCCCGCAATCCCATATTTTATATTTTTCACATTTAATCACATTCCTTTCTCAAGGCACAAACCTGGGTTAGAAAAGAATTAAATTTTGGCAAGGAAAATTTTATTTAAAAGGCAAGGACGCATATGTAGTGTATGTAACCGCGTTGCTGAAGTTGTTAAAGCTTTACTTTCTACAACTTCAGTATGCAAATAAATGCTTGCCATTTATTTGCCTCATTTATTTGACGTAGCCAAAATTGTAATTATTTTTCAACCTTAGTCCTCCATTTCTTACTAATATATATTAAGAATTAACACAAAAAATAACTATTCTGATGAATAGTTATTTTTTGTGTTACATTTTAACTTTTAAAACGTAGTTTTATAGATTAACTTTTCCAGTAGACTACAACTTATTTTATATTTTCATATACTTCTTTTATAATTTCAAATCGCTTTTCTATAATATTTTTATAAAAATCTTTTCTTGTTTTAGACATACTTTCTACATTATCAATAAAATTATTTATTTCGTCTATATTAATATTTAAAAATAATCTTTTAATAGCCTTATTGCATTCTTCATTTCTCATTTGTTTTATATATGTCATGTAATTAATTTTCTTCCCATTTTCCTTTAAGCAAGAATAGCAATTAATTGATAAGTTTTTTAATTCTGTTTCACTAATTTTTTTTATTTCTTCGTCTTCGAGCATGGGATTTAAAGCTGAACCACAATCATAAATTGGAGAAAATTTTACTTTTCCTGTATTTTTATTTAATAAAAATCCCCAATTTCCATTGTGCCTATCTGTATTTCCTATTAAACTATCAATAACAAACATGTCCCAAAATTTTTGTTTCGTTTCTTCTATATCAATCATTTTACTTTCTTCTATTACTTCTATTATGTCATTTAATTCAGTTTCTATTTTTTTATCTGGATTTGTACTTAATGCTAAATTCTCAAATTCATATAATATATTATCATTGTCTGTAAAATCTTCACAAGCACATACAATCTTTTCTTTTCCTCTATAGTTATATTTCCCAAGTATTGTATTTTGAACTTCAAAACCACATATTTTAAATATATTACTTCCAATATATTCAGAAAAAGCATTATTGATATATGATATATTTTTGTTTTTTTCTCTGATTGGATCTGGAAACTTTACTAAATACTTTTTATTATTATATATTAAAGTTTTCTTTTTTTCTGAACCTTTATAATTATTAAATTCTTCTATTGCATTTGTAAAATCAACCATTGTCTTTCCTCCACTTTTCATTAACTGTTTATTAGTATATCATAAATTATTTGAATTGACTATATTAAAAAAACAATTACTACAATTTTTCACTTTAAATTTTAGTAATTGTTTCTATTTACTCTAAATAGGCTATTCCTCTAGCATTTTATTATTTTATAACTTATGAACATTAAGACTTTAGGAATATGATTTCCTACAATGTGACCTTATTAATATGTTATTTTTCCTCCTGCTCTACAGCTTCCTCTTGTTCCTTCTCAATTTCTTTCCAATTAGGTTGAATATAAACCTCTTTTTTCAAATCAATATCTTTATACTTTCTAGTCAAACTATTATATTGAATTTCATCTATAGTATCTGTTTTTATAAGTAAATCCATAAACTCAAAATCATTTAAACTAGCTAAATATTTTGCTCCTAGTTCTAATGCAATTCTTGTATCTAAATCAACACACAAATCACTTTTTTTACTAGTATTTTTAATATTTTGCATAACTGTTTCAACATCTTGTACCTTAGCTTCCTCACTATAATCAGTAAGATTTTTATTTTGGTAATATTTTATATATTGTTTAATTCTCATATCCCTCATTTGAAAATCAGGCGAAATAAAAAATGGTTCATGTGTCTTTACAATTTCTCTTGCTAACTCTTGTTCATCAAAAACACTTTGCCTTGTTGCCTCTTCTATCATTCTAGTGGTATAAGAAAAATCTTTTTGGTTAGTATTACATGTATATTGAATAAACCCTTGATATGGGGTACCTCTATATTTTTCAATTAGTTCCTTTTTATTTTGTGTTGAAATTCCACCATTCTTTAATTGTTCTAATATATTTTCATCTATTGTCATTTTTCCAAATACATTCATAAATTTTCTTAACGCTGGTGGATATGTTTCATTATCTTCTTTTAACACAACAAAATTAACAATTTGTCTATTATTGATACTTCTTAATTCATGTAATAATTTTGCTATTCCATCTGACATCTTAATTACATCACCAGTACTATTTTCAATTACATCATTAATAAATACAGTTTGTAATTTTCTAGCAATTTTCTCATAATTGTTATTTAATTGACAATTCTCTATTTCTTCATCTGTAATTTTTAATTTCCTTAAAACTACTCTATATTCTTCATTTAATTCTGTTATAAATCCTTCTCTTAGACCATCTACTAAATCATAAGGTATATAAGATATTTTGTCACACAATCTCATTAATGCTGCCTCTGGTGTTGCTGGAACTACTGTTTTATCATATCCTTTTTTTGTATGGCAATATAAATTTTCTCTTTCAAAATCTTCTTCTTTTTTAGTAACATCTGCTCTATATTCAGACTCTGACCTTTCACCATTATGAGAATTTATACCTTCCATAATTAACCATAGGTTATTTTCAATACGGTTTAATACTTTTTCTCCTACTTCAGGGTGACTTTGTTTAATAGTATCTATTATCTCATCATAAATTTGATTCGTATAAATCAATTCTCTTGGACCTAAAGCATTATGACAATAATATCCAATTCCATAATCTTCTTTAATATTAGACAACCACCATTCTCCGCTATGTCCTAAAAATGTATGTCCAATATCATGGTTTCTTGCCATAATTTCAATAATTCCACAATTCAACCCTAGTTGATTTTCTTGATGTTGCTTTTTATTGATACCATTTGCTATTCTAAGGGCAATTCCTGCTAAATTTTCTTGATGTGTTTTTCTATTTGTTGTTTCTTGACAAGACTTTCTAAGACCTTTTACCATCATAGTTTCTTCACAACTTTTTCGATTATAGTCTGTTATAACAGATGATATTTCATAACTATATTCTTCTAATTCTTGCATTGCTTTTTGCTTTTCTAATGCTTGATTAATTTGTTCTGTATATTTTTCTAATCTTTTTAAAGGAATTTTTTTCCCTGATAACTCTTTGTAACATTTTTCCATTTTAATAAACCGCCTTTTTTGCATTTGCATATATTATATCGCGTTTTACATAAAATTGCAATGTTAGGCATTAAATTTTAAAAAATTTTACAATCAGTAAATACACATTATAATTTTAATCTTTACAAAATTTGTAAAATAATATAGATATTAAAGATTATCTAATAATTCTTTTCTAAAATTTATTAAATTAGAAAAGGCAACATGAATATTTTTTTCTTCAAGTCTTAATACACTTTCAGCCTTTTCTATAATTTCTTTTTGTAAAGGTATTGAAATAGTAACGTCATTATTTTTAACTTTGTACTTTTCTTCAATATATTTTTCAACAGTTGGAAACATATTTTGTATTAAAAATACAGCATTTTCATCTTTAACAATTCCAAAAACAAAATTGAATGGCTCTCGATGTATTTTCTCCTTTTTCTTTTTATAAATAGACTTGTATTTTGCATACTGTTTAGAAATAGGAACAAACCATATAATATTTTCATTTGTTTTATCTTTAAAACAGAAATAGCAAGGTCTTTTTGTTCCCGTTTCTTTATTTTTCATTAAATTATATTTAATACCATATTTTTTAATAAATTCATTTTTTATAAAATAAAATCTTCCATTTTCTATTTTCATTTAAATCCTCCTAAAATATTACAAAATAGGAGCCCTCTTTAAAAGAAAGCCCCTATATACATTTTTTAGCTTGCCCTATTTACCGACACTGCAAGCCGTGTCCTCCATTTGTTAAACCTATCCTATTTACCGACACTATAGGTCGTGTCCTCCATTTTTATAATATTAGTATAACACAAAAATATAATGTTTGCAATGTTTTTTTGCATTATTTACTAATATAATAATATTATTATTATATAAAAGTTAAAATATACTTGAAAATATAGAAAAAAAACAGTATAATTTTAACAATAAAAATAAAAAATTGATTCTTTGACATTTGTGTATTATAATACTAATAAATTAACAAATTGTGAGGTTTTTATGGAAAAAGAAAAAGTATTTATTTCTCACGGCGACCTTATTTTAGACAAAATATATGATGATAATTTAAACTTATTAAAACAAGATGGTGGTGGCTGTAACTGGAATGATTTATATAATTTAAGTCTTATGGGAGAAACATGTTATGCTATTGGCTCTAAGGGAACTGACGAAGAAGGCAAACTTGCTATGCAAGCATTATCTAATGTAAATATTAATGTAGATAATATTTTAACAGAAAACAAAAAAACTAATATTATGAATATCATTATTCCTAATGATAATTTAAAAGATAACTCTATTCTTCACTCTTGGTATTCACCAATTACTAATGAATATACTATGAACTTCTCTCAAAACTTACCAATTGACATACCAGAAGAAATAAAAGATAAGAAATTATATATTATATTAGACAAATTTTTACCAATTAATCTTAAATTTTTACAAAATATAAAATCAAGTAATTGCAAAATCTGCTTAGATGTAGGTCACATTCGTTTTTTTGAACATTTTACTAGGCAATATTTAAGTAAATTTTTTGAATTAGCAAACTTTATTCAAATAAATGGTAATGTTACTGATTTACTATTTGAAAGATTTAATTGTAAAAATGAAATTGACTTTTTTAAGCTTTTCAATTTTGATTTATTAATTATAACTAAAGGAAAAAAAGGAGCAACATTCATTTTTAAAGAAAACGATGAAATACAAGTAATTGAAAAACAACCAGAAGTAATTGTTGACATTGTGGATTCATCTGGTGCTGGAGACGCCTTTTTTTCTACAGTTATTAGAGAATATGCTTATTGTAAAACAATTGATTCTAACTTTGTTAATAACACTTTTAAACTTGCTAACAAAGCTTCAAGAGATGTAATCTTGCAAGTTGGAAGTCGTATAAAAAATATAAATTAAGGAGGAAATTATGAAAAACTTTGATGTATCAATCATTATGGGTAGTGATTCTGATTTATCAGTTATGAAAGACTGTGCTAAATTTTTAGAACAAATGGGCATTTCTTACGAAATGAAAATTCTTTCAGTTCATCGTACACCAGAAAAAGCAACTGAATATGCAAAAACTTTAAAAGAAAATGGTGTTAAAGTAATCATTGCAGGAGCAGGAGGAGCTGCTCATCTACCTGGTGTATTTGCTGCTATGCTTCCTACAGTTCCAGTTATTGGAATACCAATTCATACAAAAACTTTAGGTGGTGTAGATTCTTTATATTCAATTGTTCAAATGCCATCAGGTATTCCAGTTGCAACTGTTGCTATTAACGGAGCTAAAAACGCAGGTATTTTAGCAACTTCTATTTTAGCTGTTGGTAATGAAGAACTAAAAAATAAATTAGCTAATTTTAAAGATTCTTTAAAAGATGCTGTATCTAAAAAAGATGAAAAATTACAAAACTTAGGATATGAAGCTTATTTAAATAATATGTAATAATAATAGTAAAGGTGGTTTTAAAATGAAAAAAATTAGTAGTGGTAAAGTTCGTGAAATTTATGAAGTAGATAATGATAAGCTTTTACTTGTTGTTTCTGACAGAATTTCTGCTTTTGATTATATTTTACCAAGTCCAGTTCCAAATAAAGGAAAAATATTAAATCAAATCTCAGCTTTTTGGTTTGATTATATTAAAGATATTATACCAAATCATGTTATATCAACTGATTTAAAAGATTTCCCTCAAGAATTTCAAACAGAAGAATTTGAAGGTAGAAGTATGTTAGTTAAAAAATTGAAGATGATACCAGTAGAATGTATTGTTAGAGGATACATCACTGGTTCTGGATGGAAAAGTTATAAGGAAAATGGTACAATTTGTGGAATTAAATTACCAGAAGGATTACAAGAATCTCAAAAACTTCCTGAGCCAATTTTCACTCCAACAACAAAAGCTGCTGAAGGACATGATGAAAATATTTCTTTTGAAGAAGTTTGCAATTTAATTGGAAAAGATTTAGCTGAACAATTACGTAGTAAAACAATTGAAATTTATTCAAAATGTGCTGAATATGCTGCTACAAAAGGTGTTATAATTGCTGATACTAAATTTGAATTTGGTGTTGACGAAAATGGTACTTTAGTTATTGGTGATGAAGTTCTAACTCCTGATTCTAGTAGATTTTGGCCAGCTGATGATTATGAAGTTGGAAGAAGTCAAAAAAGTTTTGATAAACAATATATTCGTGATTGGATTAAGTCTACAGGTTATGACCCAGAATCTGGTACTCCAATTCCAGATGATGTAATTGATACTACTGTTAATAAATATAAAGAAGCTTATAAAATTCTCACAGGAAAAGATTTTTAATCAGTGTAAAAGGAAGCCTAGAATAGGCTTCCAATATAACACATAGCTATTACAAATAATAATACTGTAAATGGCATCGATATTGGTATTAGTATAATACAACTTATTACTGCTTTCCTTATACCCGACAACTTTTAATTTTATGTTGATGGCTAAGTTGGGACAGGCACAACTTGACCATTAATATAAATGATATTATCTCTACAACTCTTGATTTGTAAGGCTGATTATTAAAAAAAGACAAATGAATTTATA
>CANPAC010000056.1 GCA_947571975.1 uncultured Clostridium sp.
ATAAAGCCTTTTCTATTTATCGAATTTATCTTACTTACAAATCAAGAGTTGTATATGATTAAAACAATGGCTAAAGTGTGCCTGTCCCAACTTAGCCATAGTACAATTATGTGAAATTTTAGTGATTTCGTTGAGAAAAATGTAAAATTGTGATATAGTTATACAAAGTAGAAACAAGGCTAAGGAGAATTGAATGGAAATCATAGGAGAAGTCCAAGGAATAATATATAAAAATGAAATAAATAGTTATACAATAGCAGAATTTGAAACAGACGAAGAATCTACTACAATAGTAGGCTATTTGCCATTTATAAATGAAGGAGATACACTAAAATTAACTGGTAAATTTGTAGAACATAAAGAATATGGAAGACAATTTAAAATAGACACATTTGAGAAAATGATGCCAAAGACTCTAGGAGCTTTAGAAAGATATCTATCAAATGGTAGCATTAAAGGGATAGGGGAAGCATTAGCTAAAAGAATTATCAAAAAATTTGGAGAAGAAACAATCTATGTTTTCAAAAATGAGCCTAATAGATTAGCTGAAATAAAAGGAATTTCTGAAAATAAAGCAATTGAGATGGGAGAAGCATTTGTACAAAATTGGGAAGTATGGCAAATTGTTGGATTTTTAGAGAGATTTGGAATTGGTGCAGAACATGCAAAAAAAGTATTTGACTTACTAGGAGCAAACGCAATTGAGCAAATTGAAGCTAATCCTTACATTTTAATTGATATAGCAAGAGGAGTAGATTTTAAACAAATTGATAGAATGGCTTTAGATTTAGGAATTAGTTATGATAATGATAAAAGAGTAATGAGTGGTATTAAATATGGACTAATTCGTAGTACATATAATGGTCATACATGTGTACTAAAAGCTAATTTGATAGAGTTTGTTATTAATCTATTAGATGTATCAACTGAAAATGTAGAAGACGGTATAATTAATTTAAGTGTAAAAAATGAAATTGTGATAGAAGATAGAGAAGAGGAAGAATATGCCTATTTAAGTAACTTTTTTAATGCAGAAGCAGAAATTGCTATTAGAATTGATAGACTGCAAAAAGCTAAGAATGTTAAAAAAGTATCAAATATTGAAGAAGAATTAAAAAAAGTAGAAAAAGACTCAAAAATAGAATTATCAGACAAACAAAAAGAAGCAATAAAACTAGTAAATGAAAATAATGTAACAATTGTTACTGGTGGACCAGGTACAGGAAAAACAACAATTATAAAAACAATAATAGATATTTATGAAGAAAAAGGAAAAAAGGTAGTTCTTTGTGCACCAACAGGACGAGCTGCTAAACGAATGACAGAAACAACAGGGAAAGAAGCCTCTACACTTCATAGATTATTAGAAATTGGAAAAATTGATGAAGACAGCTTATATAAAAATATATCAGATTATGAAGGAGCACCAATTGACGGTGACTTAGTAATTGTAGATGAAATGTCAATGGTAGATATGTTTTTGATGAACTATTTAATGAAATGTATTTATCAAGGTACAAAATTAATATTAGTAGGAGATGAAGATCAATTAGCATCTGTTGGTCCAGGAAGTATTTTAAAAGACTTAATTCATTCTGAAGAAATTGCAACAATACATTTAGACAAAATTTTTAGACAAGCAGCTAAAAGTAAAATTGTCTTAAATGCACATAGAGTTAACCAAGGAGAGGGATTTATAAAAAAAGAAGAAATATCAGATGAAGAAGAAATGAAAGATGATTTCTTTTTTATAAAAGGAATATATCAAGAAAAAATGCTAGATGAAGTTATTTCCTTATGTACAGGAAGGCTACAAAACTATGGTGATTATGATTTTTTTCAAAGTATACAGGTTTTATCACCTACTAAAAAAGGTATGTTAGGAACAAAAGAATTAAATAAAGCATTACAAGAACAATTAAATCCTAATATTGATAATTTGCCAGAGCGAGCTAGTATGGGGGCTGTTTTTAGAGCTGGTGACAGAGTAATGCAAATTAAGAACAATTATGATATTTACTGGGAAAAAGATGTATCTGGAAAAAAGGAAATTGGAAGCGGTGTATTCAATGGAGAAATAGGAACAATTACACAAATAAATGAAAGAGAAAAACAAGTAGAAATTCGATTTGATGACGAAAAAGTTGCTTGGTATGAATTTTCGGATTTAGACCAAATTGAACACAGTTATGCGATAACAATTCATAAATCCCAACGGAAGCGAATTTGATGTTGTAATTATGGTCATTCCACCAGCTTCACCTATGCTAATTACAAGAAACTTACTTTATACAGGAATAACAAGAGCTAAAAAGCTATTAGTAATAGTTGGAATTGATAAGGTAGTTGATTTTATGATACAAAATGTAGAAGTAAAAAAACGTAACACAGGATTAGAATATAAAATGAAAGTGGTAAAAAACTAGAAATAGATAAAGCTACTATTTCTAGTTTTATCAAAAAGAAGGGAGAAATTAAAATTTTTAGTAAAATAATAAATCTAATTTATCCACTAACATGCGGAATATGTGGAAAACTAGGGTCTGATTTTCTATGTAACAAATGTAAGATGTTGCTAGAAAAACAAGCTGAATTTGAAATCAATAATAATTTAAATTCTAATTATTATTTTCAAGAACATTTATATGTTTTTCAATACCAAGGAAAAATAAGACAAATTCTATTAGACTATAAATTTAATAATCAAGCATATTTATATAAAACAATTGTAAATTTTTTGTTAAAAAATAAAAAATTCTTTCAAATTTTAAAATCTTATGATACAATAGTACCAGTTCCAATTAGTAAAAAAAGAAGAAAAGAAAGAGGCTATAATCAAAGTGAATTAATCGCTAGGGAAATAGCTAAAAGACTAGAAATTACATATGACAATAAAAGTCTTCTTAAAGTAAAAAATATTATAGAGCAAAGTAAATTAAATAAAGAAGAACGAGAAAAAAACATACAAGGAGTATATCAATTAAGAAATAAACAAATACTAGAAAACAAAAAAATACTATTGTTAGATGACATTTATACAACAGGAAGCACAGTAAACGAATGTAGTAAAATTCTAAGTATTGCTAAACCTAATAAAATAGGAGTATTGACAATAGCAAAAGATTAAATATCTCTATAGGAGGAAAAAGAATGGAAGATTTAGTTGAAAGCATATTAGATTATGTGAGGTCAGATTATACAGACTATGCTATTATGATAAATGGTGAATGGGGCTCAGGAAAAACCCATTTTTGGAATAATAAAATTAGAAAAAAAATAGAATCTCTACAACTAAATGGAAAAAGATATACAACTATTTATATGTCTTTATATGGAATTTCAAATTTAGAAGAAATTAGTAAAAAAATATTTATAGAAACAACACAATTAATGGATAAAAACTTAAGAAAATTTATGGATGCTAATGGTCAAACTACAATTCCAGAGTATGCTAAAACAGGAATTGACATGGCAAACTTTTTTGGGGTAACACAAAATGGAGATAGAATTGACTATGCAGATTTCTTTTCAACAGATGATAAAGTATTATGTTTTGATGACTTAGAAAGAGCAAATGTAGATGTTATTGACATTTTAGGTTATATCAATAACTTTGTTGAGCATGACCATATCAAAACAATTATTATATGTAATGAAAAAGAATTATCTACAAAATTGAAAAGTTCAAATTTAGAGATGAAAACTTTTATTGCAACATATTTGTTAGACAAGCAAGATGAATTAAATAAATCAGACAAGCCAATGGTAGAGAAAATCCAAGAAAAAATAGAGCATGTTTTTGACAAAGCAAATGATTATGAAAGAATTAAAGAAAAATTAATAGGTGAAACATTTGAATATGCTCCTAAATTTGATTATATTATCAATGGAATTTTAATGAGATATGAAAATAACACAGACCTAATTAGATTTTTACGTGAAAATACAGGATTAATTATTTCAACATTCCACAAAAGTGGAACACGAAATTTGAGAATTCTAAAACATGCTTTAAATGATTTCAAAAAAATATATGAAATGGTAAATAAATCTTATCCTAATACAAATCATAGAGTAATGCAGACGATGCTAATATTTACTATTGCAGTTTCTTTTGAAATTAAAGCTGGTAAAATAACAAAAGACAAATTTATAAATATCAAAGACAATGAAGAATATAAATCTATATTAGTATCATCAAGAATACTAATGGACAATAGGCAATTCTATATCAAAGAATTTGATAACAATTATTACTATAATTTTAAATCAGAGTATCGTTTCTTTAAATTTATAGAATACTATGTCAGAACACGTATTTTTGATATGAAGCTATTTAAAGACAACATGGAAACAATTAGAAATACAGTAGATACAGAAAATTTACCAGGTTACAAAAGATTACTTACAGAGGAATATTGGAAAATATCAGATGACCAATTTGATTCTGTTATTCAAGAAGTAATTGATGATGTAAAAGCAGGAAAAATAACATTAATTGATACTGTAAAATTATTTGCTTATTTTAGTTATTTTTCAAGAAAAGGTTTAATAGACTATGACCTAAAAATTTTAAAATGTTTATTTTTCAATGGAATGAATATTGCTTCTTTAACTTCTGAATATTGTGAAAATCCAAAAGAAGAACTAGGGAAAATTGCAATAGAAGAAGTAGAAGAGGATATGGAAGATATTTTAAGACATTTTAATACATTAAATGAACAACTATTAGACAAAATGTATAAAGAAAAAGCAGATGATATTATTAAATGTATTCCAATGAAAATGGAACAATTTTATGAGAAATTTGATAAGGAATGTATGGATATTCCAATTTTCAAATATTATGACCCATTCCAATTGTTCCAAAGAATTTCTTGTGCAAGTAATGAAGATATTGTTATGATTAAAGAAAAATTAATTGATAGAGCAAATCGTTATACAAAAGAAATTGAGCCAGAAATGAAAAATATTAGTCAGTTAAAGAGAACAATAGATGATTATTTGAAAGGAAAAGACCCAAGTATTAAAAACGTTATGCTTAAGGAATTTTCAAAAGACATGGGATATATTTTAGAGAAGTATGGAATTGTTTTTTTAGCTAAAAAAGAAGAAAATGCATTGACTGTTGTTGAAGAATAGAAGATATTAATGTTAAAAAATCAAAGTCAATTTAGTATAATCAAAGTAGCTGCAAAAAATTTATTATACCAAATTGACTTTGAAACTTTTTTTCAAATTTTTATTTTAAATGTATAATTTTTCACCTTTTTGCAATAATAAAATTATAAACAAAAATTTAATGAGGAGGAAAATTATGAAAGCAACTGGAGTTGTAAGAAGAATAGATGATTTAGGAAGAGTAGTAATTCCAAAGGAAATAAGAAAAACATTAAGAATAAAAGAAGGTGACCCATTAGAGATATTTACAGATAGAGAAGGGCAAGTTATATTAAAGAAATATTCTCCAATAGGAGAGCTTTCAGAATTTGCAGCAGGGTATGCAGAAACCTTATCAAAAACAACAGGACATATTGCTTGTATTACAGATAAAGATACTATTATAGCAGTATCAGGAGGTTCTAAAAAAGAATTTTTAGAACAAGATGTAAGCCAAGAATTAGAAAAATTAATGGAAGATAAAGAAGTCTATTCAAGTAAAGAAAATAGTGATGTAGCAATGCCAATCACAAAAAATGACAATCAAGAAAGAAAAAATAATGCTCAAATAGTGTATCCAATTGTTTCTAATGGAGATACTATTGGAACAGTTATACTAATGGCTAAAGAAGCGGATGGAAAAATGAATGATGTAGAGAAAAAAGTAGCACAATCAGCAGCAACTTTCTTAGGTAGCCAAATGGATATATAGATATTTTATAAAATGAAAACAAGTTAATCTTTTGATTTTTACTAAAAAGACTAGCTTGTTTTTTTGTTAGAAAGACCAACTAAATAATCTATTGAGGTGTTATAATATTTTGCTAATGTTATTAAATGCTGAACAGGAATAGTTCGTTTTCCGTTTTCGTATTCAGAATAATATTGTTGAGAAATACCTAGTAAGTCAGCAATATCTTTTTGGTATTTATCATTATCTTCTCTTAAGTCTTTAATTCTTCTAAATTTCATATTAATGTAATCTCCTAATAACTATAGAGTTAAATTATTTTAACTAAAATAATTTTAGCAAAAAAATAAATGCAAAGACAATGATACATGAAATATTATGTATCATTGCGAAAATATTACGAAGATATTACTTTTTAATTAATTTATATGAAAGCAATTGAAAAGAAAAGAGCAAAAAGTTATAATGAAAGCTATACACAATTTATTATGTATCAACAAAAGAAAAGAATGAACGTTGTAAATTTTGGACATATTTATATAGAGAGGAATGAGATTTTTAATGAAAAAGGTATTGGAAAAACAAAAAGGAATAACATTAATAGCCTTAGTTATAACAATTATAGTATTACTAATTTTAGCAGCAATAAGCATAGCAACTAATAGAACAATACAAAGAAGAAATTAATTTAATAATAGCAGAAGAAATAGCAGAAAGAAAAATAGAGATAAAACAAGAGTTAATGATACAAAGTTTATATACAAAAATAAGAAAAAAAGAATGGGTAAAAGAAATATATAAATTAAATGATGACCAACAAAAACAAACGACATTTGAAGAAAGTACACATTTATTAGTAGAAAGTAAAGAAGGATATGAGTTTTTAATAAAAGTAGATAACGAAAAAAATACAGCAGAAATACTAAGTGCCCGGAAAAGGGACAGAAGAGGTAAAAGAGGTAACGATAATATTTAATAGTAATGATGAAAGCAATACAACAAAACAAATAACAGTAGAAAAAGACAAAGATGTAAGTTTACCAGAAAATACTTTCAAAAGAGAAATGTATGATTTTCTAGAATGGAATACAAAGGCAGATGGTTCAGGTACTAAATATACAAATAAAGCTAATATAGAAAAGATATCACAAGATATTATTTTATATGCTATTTGGAAAAAACAAGTAGAGGTAGGAAAGAAGGTAGAAACTACTAAAAAAGATAATTATAAAGATGAAGATGGAGAAAAGGCAACAGTACCAAAAGGTTTTGCAATTGTGCCAGGATGTGAGGATATATCAGAAGGTTTAGTTATTTCAGATGTAGAAAATGATACTGCAAATGTAGGAAATCAATTTGTTTGGGTACCGGTAAATCCAAATAATTTCAAAAGAGTAGCAGGATTTTATGGTCAAACACTACAAAATCTATCAGATTATAATGAACCATGTAAAAATGGGTATAAAAATGAAACAGAAGAATATGAAGAAATGTATAATCAAGCAACAAAATATAAAGGATTCTATATAGGAAGATATGAAGCTGGAAAAGACAGTAATGAAAATGTGGTGGTAAAAAAAGAGTCAAATCCATATATATATGTACCATGGGGAAATGCGATGGATGATATATCAGGCACTACTAATACTGAAGAAAAAGTAGGTGCTGTAAAATTATCTAAAGATTTTGCAACTTCTAAAGGATATGCAGATGTAACTAGTACATTATGTTATGGAATACAATGGGATACAGCAATGCAATTTATTGATAGTAGTTATGATAATGGAATCTATGATAAAGACTCTTATGTGAAAAATAGTACTAACAAGGGTTGGTATAATGAAAATTATAATTCTACAGTTAATGGAAATACAACAACTAATTCAAATAATAAGACGGGAATAGATTTAATTTATAAAAGTAATCCTAATATTATTGCTAATAAACAAAAAAACATTTATGACTTAGGAGGAAATTTAAGGGAATGGACAATGGAAAGCTATGGTAATACTAAACGAGTTGGAAGGGGAGGTACTACTAATTTAAAAGGTAACGATAATCCTGCATCTGAACGTCGGAGACAGAGAAGTTACTTATAATAGTCAAATTTTAGGATTTCGAATAGCTTTATATGTGGATGTTTAAAAAGTTAAGATTAGAGGAGAGCTTAAAATAATTGTGTAAATAATATAATAAAACTAGTCAAAATCCTTAGGGTAAAATCTAAGCAAATTGACTAGTTTTGCTTTTATTTGTCATATATGCAATATGGGAATTAAATGTAGCAAAAATAACATTAGAAAAAAATGATGGAACAAACCAAAAGCAAGAAATAACAGTAACAAAAAATGAAGATACAGAACTTTCAAGAAATATATTCACAAGAGATGGATATGAATTTCTTGGATGGAGTACTTCAGCAGATGGAACAGAAGCAGAAATTTTAGATGGAGCAACCGTAAATTATTCAGAAGATATAACACTTTATGCAATATGGAAGAGAGAAGGAACTAAATATTATACTTGGCAGAAATGGAAAGCTGAAACGAAGAAGAATTGGGAATTAGTTCGACGACCAGAAAAAGACTCTACTCATGGATTTGATGACAATAAAATAAGTGTGGGTTATAACCCATATTTGCCTACTATAAATGAAGATGGAAAATTCACATATGATAGCAGTGGTACAAATACCAGACCTGCTTCGATGAATGGGAAGTGGTCATGGGTTAGTGAAACTGCTGCCGTAAAATGGGTTGAGATTAGTCCTGGTAACCGTTACAAAAGGTTTAACAAAGAGTATTATGAAATCGGTTTTTCAGGATATGAGTTGCTTAACAAAATTGAATTAGAAGATACCGTAAAAAGTCAGTCTAGAGAAGATTATCTAGATGATGGAACGGATGAAGAAGGATATTGGTATATATATAATGGAGAGCAATGGTTCAAATAAATTATAGTGTAATATAAAACAGAGAAATAATGAAAAGAGCGAAGAAGCATTATGTAAAAAAAGATATTAGTAAAAATCAATAAAAACTTTGCGAAGATGGAACACTTGAACTAATATATAATGAAAATTATATAGCAAAAAAATTTCAGTAAATACTTGACAAATATGGATTTATTAGTATATAATATAATACGTTACAAGAAGAAGTCAAACTTCTCACCTTATCAAAAAAGAAAAAGGTTAGAAATTAAATAAATCCAAAGTATTGTACAAATAGGCTTTATTTTTGATTTGACTTGTAACAAAGTCAAATTTTTTTATGGAGGTGTTTTAAATAAAACAAGAATTACCAATCAACAGACAAATAAGGGCAAAAGAAGTACAATTAATAGAAGATAATGGACAAAAAGCAGGAGTAATTTCATTTGAAGAAGCATTAGAAAAAGCAGAAAGTAAAAACTTAGATTTAGTACTAGTAGCGCCTAACACAAACCCACCAGTTTGCAAAATTATGAACTATGGGAAATACAAATTCGAACAGGCGAAGAAAGAAAAAGAAGCAAAGAAAAAACAAAAAAGTTTTGAAATAAAAGAGTTAAGAGTAACTCCGAATATTGAAGAACATGACTTTGGTTTTAAAAGCAAAAATGCTAGAAAATTTTTAACAGAAGGAAACAAAGTTAAAATAACTGTTAGATTTAGAGGAAGAGAAGTTAATAACTCAAAAGCAGGAGAATTGGTACTAAATAAATTTATTGAAGACTTAGAAGATATAGCTACTGTTGAAAAATCACCTAAGTTAGAAGGTAGAAACATGTTTACTATTTTATCTAAAAAAGCAGATAAATAATTATCTGTTGATAATACAAGTAATAAACGAAAGGAGATATCATTATGCCAAAATTAAAAACAAATAAAGCTGCTAAAAAAAGATATTCATTAACAGCTACAGGAAAAGTAAAAAGAACAAAATCAAACAGAAGACACTTATTAGCTAATAAAACAAAAAGACAAAAAAAATCAGGAAAAGTTCAAAATGCTTATGCTGATAAAACATGTGTAGAAACAATCAAAAAATTATTACCATATGGAAATTAAAAAGGAGAGTGAGAATAAATGGCAAGAGTAAAAACAGCTAGAACAACTAGAGCAAGACATAAAAAAATATTAAAACAAGCAAAAGGATATTATGGAGCAAAAAGTTATAGATTTAGAAATGCTAATCAAGCAGTTATGAAATCTTTATCTTATGCATATGTTGGAAGAAAAGATAAAAAAAGTAATTTTAGAAAATTATGGATAGCAAGAATTAATGCAGCAGCAAGAATGAATGGAACAACTTATAGTAAAATGATTGCAGGTCTTAAAAAAGCAAATGTTACAATAAATAGAAAAATGTTAGCAGAAATTGCTGTAACAGACCCAAAAGCTTTTACAGAAATCGCAGAAGTAGCAAAAAAAGCATAAAAAGAAAATAAAGGAGAATAACTTAAAAAAATAAAAAGGTTGTTCTTTTTTTATAAATATATTGAAATTTTGAAATATAAATGATAATATATTAGTGTAACAAGTTGTTTTTTAGTGAAAGGGGTAAAGACAATGAGTAAACCAAATTACAAAGATCCATACTGGGGACGGAACTATCCAAGACGCATACACGGAATAAAAGAAGGACTAGTTCTAAAACAAATAACATGGGGACGAAGATTGATTTATAATGTGTATGAGGAAGAAAGCTATAAGCTTTTAGGCAGTTGCCGTATTTTAGAAAGAGTTACGGAAAACCCAAATTGCAAAAATAAGTCAGTTCCATCTAAGTTAAGATTTATAGCAATGCATTGGTCAGCTGCGGGATACTACGAAGCATTAGAACTAAGAAAAAGGGTAGGAGATGTTCAAAGGATATTCTGTAATGTTATGGAGAGTATTTAAACCTGAAAAAGGCGAGAGAGTATCTCGCCGTTTTTTTAAAATAAGTATTGAAATATGTCGAAAAAAAGAATATAATAATAACATAGAAAATAAAGGGGGAATTTAACATGGAAGCAAAAATCATAGGAGAGACATTACCAGCAGTTATATGCAAATTACAACAAGGAGAATCTATCCTAACAGAAAATGGTGGAATGAGCTGGATGGATGAAGGAATTACAATGAAAACCACTACAAATGGTGGAATTATGAAAGGAATAGGAAGAGCATTTGCAGGAGAATCTCTTTTTATGAATGTTTATACAGCAGAAAAAGATGGAGTTGAAATAGGATTTTCATCTTGTTTTCCAGGACAAATTTTAGAATATGACCTAAAAGAAGGAGAAAGTATAATCGCACAAAAAAGAGCATTCCTTTGCTCAGAAAATACAGTAGATATAGCTATGCAATTTCGTAAAAAATTAGGAGCTGGATTTTTCGGAGGAGAAGGATTTATTATGCAAAAAATAACGGGACCAGGAAAAGTATATTTAGAAATAGATGGTTCTGTTGTAAAAAAAGAATTACAAGCTGGTGAAAAATTAAAAGTAGATAATGGTTATGTAGCAGCAATGACAAAAGATGTAAAATTAAATATCGAAACAGTAAAAGGTGTAAAAAATATCATGTTTGGAGGAGAAGGACTATTCTTAACAACATTAGAAGGACCTGGAACTGTATGGTTACAAACAATGCCAATTTCAAAATTATCTAGTCTATTGTATGTAGGAACAGCAAGATAATAGAATATACGAAAACACTTTTGTAAAAATGCAAAGGTGTTTTTAAATTCTAAAAAATATGGGTATACAATACACACAAAAAGTAATATAATTAAAAAGAAAAAAGAAAAGGAGAGAAAAAAATATGAAAGTAATATTAGTAAATGGAAGTCCTAATCCTAAAGGATGTACATATACAGCATTAAAAGAGGTAGAAAAAACTTTAAATAAAAATGACATCAAAACAGAAATTTTTTGGATAGGTAATAAGCCAGTAGCAGGATGTATGGGATGTGGTAATTGCTTAAAAACAGGAAAATGCTTTATGGAGGATAAAGTAAATGAATTTTTAGAAAAAGTGCCTGAAACAGATGGATTTATATTTGGAACACCAGTACATTTTGCAGCAAGTTCAGGAATGCTATCATCTTTTATGGATAGAGTTTTCTATGGTAGAAGAAAAATATTTAGTAACAAGCCAGCCTCTGCAATAGCAAGTTGCAGAAGAGGAGGTGCAACAGCAACATTAGATGAAGTAAACAAATATTTTGGAATTAGTAATATGCCGATTGTATCTTCTCAATATTGGAATATGGTACATGGAACAAAACCAGAAGAAGTAATAAAAGATGAAGAAGGAATGCAAACAATGAGAACATTAGGCAATAACATGGCATGGCTACTAAAATCTATTGAAGCTGGAAAAAATGCAGGAATAAAATTACCAGAAAACGAGCCGATTATAGCTACAAATTTTATAAGATAATGTAATGGCTAAGTTGGGACAGGTACACTTTAGCCATTATTGTTTTAACTATCTACAACTCTTGATTTGTAAGTGAGGTATATCTTAATAAATAGAAAATGATTT
>CANPAC010000057.1 GCA_947571975.1 uncultured Clostridium sp.
TACATTAACATTAGTAAGAAAATCTACAAATTCAAATAACTTAAATCCATATACAACAGGAAATGATTTAAGTTCAGAGACAATAACAATAAAATGTGAAGTAATAGAAGAGCCAGATAAACAAAATGTGAAAATCTTGACAAATGTAGCATGGATTGCTGCAGCAGTAGATGAAGATGGAAAACAAATAGTAAATACAGGAGATGACAGAGATTCTTTACCATCAGAACATCCAACAGAAAACAAAGATAACTTAGAAGATTATAAAGGAAATACTGCAAATGATAATGATTTATCAAAGTCAAATATGCATTATAAAGGCGAACAAGATGATGATGATTTTGAAAAATTAAAATTATTACCAGAAGCTTTTGACTTAAAATTAATTAAATTTATTACAGCTATTAATGATAATGAGCAAATGGTACCAAACAGAATTAATAAAATTGATGTAAGTAAGTTAAATAAAGTTGATGAACAAGGAAATATGAGTACAACTACAGCTGATTATGACTTAAATAAAGTTCCTGTTCCAGTGAAAAAAGGCGATATTGTAACATATACTTTTAGAATTTACAATGAAGGAACAATAGATGGATATGCAAGCGAAATTACAGAAGATATTCCAGAAGGATTGCAATTCCTAGGTTCACTAGTTGGTGAAGATATGGAGCCAATTACAGATGAAGATGAACTTGCAGCTATTGACTTCAATGCAGCTAATGGCTGGAGCTATGTAGAAGGAGATACTACAAAGATAAAAACAACTGCATTAGCTTTACATCCAATTGTGAATAATGTACCAGATGCAGTATCACATACAGAAAATTTAATAAAAGCATTTGGAAAAAATGATGGAACAAAGACAGAAGATGATATTTCATATAAAGAGATATCAGTAAAATTTAAAGTGGTATCAGATGAGATAGGAGTTGCTATCAAAAATGAAGCAGCGATAACAGAAGATAGTAATAAAGATGGAAAACCAGTAGATGATAGAGATTCTCATACAGATGATTGGAAAGAACATCCAAATCATGAAGATGATGAAGACCATGATTATATTATTTTACAATCATTTGATTTAGCTTTAAGAAAATTTATTGTAGCAGTAAGTAATGATACAAAAATTGATAATAATGAGTATCTAAAAAATGAAGATGGTTCTTATAAAAGAGCACCAAGTGTAGATACTTCTAAACTAAATACATTAAATGAAAAAAATGAGTTGATTACAACAGCAACATACAATCATACAAAAGAACCAGTAGTTGTAGAACCTAATAGTATTGTAGTATATATGCTAAGAGTATATAATGAAGGAGAACAAAATGGTTATGCTGCTGAAATTAAAGACCATTTACCATCTTATTTAGAATTTGTTGAAGGTGAATTTAACGAACAATATGGTTGGGAAAAATCAGAAGATGGTAAAACAGTTACTACAAGATATTTAGAAAATTCATTAATTAGAAAGGCAGAAGAAAGCGCAGATGGAAAAATTGTATTAAGTTATCAAGAAGTTCCTATTATGTGCAAAGTAAAAGCAAATGCAAAATCTAATGAGAAAATTACAAACATTGCAGATATAACAGAATATCAAAATGAACAAAAGCAACCAGTAGTTGATAGAGATTCACAACAAAACAATGTAAAAGTTCCAACAGATAAAAAGTTACCAACTTATAAAGATGATGAAAAAGGACTTTATGTGCCAGGTCAACAAGATGATGATGATTTTGAAAAAATTATGGTTAAGACTTTTGATTTAGCTTTAAGAAAATGGGTAACACAAGCTATTGTAATAGAA
This sequence comes from uncultured Clostridium sp., assembly GCA_947571975.1. Taxonomy (GTDB): domain Bacteria; phylum Bacillota; class Clostridia; order TANB77; family CAG-508; genus CAG-269. The sequence continues at coordinate 1,811 of CANPAC010000057.1, forward strand.
GATGGAAAAGAAACAGTAAAACAAACTGGGCATGATGCTTGGGATGACCCAGAATCTGTTGTAAAAGTAGAATTAAATAGAAAGAAATTAAATCAGGTAACAGTTAAATTTAAATACTCAATTCGTGTTTACAACCAAGGAGAGATTGCAGGTTATGCTAAAGAAGTTACAGATTATGTTCCAGATGGATTAAAATTTGTAGCAGAGGATAATCCAGGTTGGACAGAAAAAGCAAATAATATTATTACAACAAAATTAACAGAGAATATATTATTACAACCAGGAGAATATACAGATGTAGAGGTTATGCTTACATGGGTAAATAATGAAAACAATATGGGTGTTATGAATAATGTAGCAGAAATTTCAGCAGATGATAATGAGTATGATGTACCAGATATTGATTCAACACCAAATAATAAGCAAAAGGGTGAGGATGATATTGATGATGCACCAGTAATGTTATCTATTACAACAGGTCAAGTAAGAATCTACTTTACGTTAGGATTTATTGTGTTGTTAACAAGTGCAGGTGGAATTGTTCTAATTAAGAAGTTTGTATTATAATCACTAAAGAGCAATTAATTTAATTGCTCTTTATTTAAAATATAAATGTATTATAAATTTATAATACAAGATTAATATATAACTATTTTTCGAAAAAACATAGCTAGGGCGTAACAATCTGGGTCTTTTCTTCAAAATAGTTATATATTAATCTTAGATTTATTAAATTTAAGTTTTTATAATTAAAGAGGTAAAAAAATGGACCAAAATATTTTAAGTTTGTCAAAGCAAGTAGAACAAGAGATAAGACCAATTTTAGAAGGCATTGATGAAATATGTGAATGTAATAGTAAAAAGGTTTTAGAGGCTTTTCAATCTTGTAAATTACAAGAAGCACATTTTAGTAGTAGCACAGGTTATGGAATTGATGAGCTAGGAAGAAATAAAATAGAAGAAATTTATAGTCATGTTTTCAAGGCAGAAGATAGTTTAGTAAGAGCTCAATTGATTTCAGGAACACATGCTTTAGCAATTACTCTAGGAGCCTTATTAAGACCATCAGAAACAATGCTTAGTATAACAGGAGAACCATATGATACGCTTCAAACTGTTATTGGAATAGGAAAAGAAGTAAGTAAAAGTTCTTTAAAATCTTATAATATTAGTTATGAACAAATAGATTTAATTGATAATGATTTTAATATTGAAAAAATTCAAGAAAGACTAAGAAAACATGATGTAAAATTAATAGAGATTCAAAGGTCAAGAGGTTATTCAACAAGAAAAAGTTTGACTATTGAAAAAATAGAAAAGGTAATTGAAGCAATAAGAGAAATAGATAAAAAAGTTATTATTATGGTGGATAATTGCTATGGAGAATTTGTTCAGGATAAAGAACCAATTGAAGTTGGTGCTGACATTGCAGTAGGATCTTTAATGAAAAATTTAGGTGCAGGAATTGCAACTTCAGGAGCGTATATTGTAGGAAAAAAAGAGTTAATTGATTTATGTGCAGAAAGATTGACATCACCTGGTATTGGTAAAGAAATAGGACCATCATTAAATCAAAATCCATTATTTATTAAAGGACTATTTATGGCGCCAAGTGTTGTATCAAGTAGTTTAAAAACAGCGGTTTTTGCAAGCCGTATGTTAGAAAAGCTAGGATACAAGGTAGAGCCTCGTTATGATGAAAAAAGAGCTGATATTGTACAAACAATTCAATTAGGAAATGAAAATGATTTAATAAAATTTTGTCAAGGAATTCAAATGGGTTCACCAGTAGATTCTGATGTTATTCCTTATCCAGGAGATATGGGTGGTTATGAAGATAAAGTTATTATGGCAGCAGGAACATTTACACAAGGTTCAACAATAGAACTTAGTTGTGATGGACCGATTAGAGAGCCTTATATAGCATATATGCAAGGTGGACTTACATATCAATATGGAAAGCTAGGAATATTGAAGGCAATTGAAAAAATGAAAAATTAGAAAGCAAGATAAAAATGATAGTTTGTAAGTATTTTAGTGACATTTTAATGGAGATGAACTAAAAAATAGAAAGAAAGTAGAAAATAAATGAAAGTGATTGTAATTGGTGGAGGCCCAAGTGGAATGCTAGCAGCTATTACAGCAAAGCAAAATGGGCATCAGGTAATTTTATTAGAAAAGATGAAATCATTAGGAAGAAAACTATTGATAACAGGAAAAGGAAGATGTAATATTACATCTTCTTTAGCCATGGAAGAATTTATTAAAAATACTCCAGGGAATGGAAAGTTTTTATATAGTTGTTATAAAAATTATACTAATCAAGATATTATACAGTTTCTAAAACAGCAAGGATTAGAAGTAAAAGAAGAAAGGGGAAATAGAATTTTTCCTGTAACAGATAAATCTATTGATGTTTTAAAATGTTTTACAAAGAAACTAAAGGAGTTAGGAGTAAAAATACAATATGAAACAACAGTTACTAAAATATTAGTAAATAAGGAAAATAATCAGGTTATAGGAGTAGAAACAAATAAAGGAAAAATAGAAGCTAATAAAGTTATAATAGCTACAGGGGGCAAAAGTTATCCACTTACAGGTTCAACAGGAGATGGATATAAACTAGTACAAGAATTAGGACATACTATAACACAAATTAAACCTTCTTTAGTCCCACTAGATAGTTATGATAAAGAAGTGTGTAAACAATTACAAGGATTGAGTTTGAGAAATGTAGAAATAAAGTTAATTGATGTACAAGAAAAAAGGGAAATTTACCATGATTTTGGAGAAATGATATTTACACATTTTGGGGTTTCAGGACCAGTGATTTTGAGTTCTTCTGCTCATTTAGTTCGTTATAAAGGGATTGATACTAAATTAAAAGAAGAAGAAATTACACTAAAAATAGATTTAAAGCCAGCTTTGTCAGAACAAAAATTAGATGATAGAATAATAAGGGATTTTAAAGAAATATCAAATAAGCAATTTAAAAATAGCTTAGACAAATTGTTACCACAAAAGTTGATACCAGTTATTATTGAAAGAAGCAAAGTTTGTCCTAATAAATTAGTTCATGATATAACTAAAGAAGAAAGAAAACAATTAGGATGTTTAATTAAGAATTTTACAGTTGGAATAAAAGGGTTTAGAACAATAGAAGAAGCTATTATTACTAGTGGAGGGGTAAGTATTAAAGAGATTAATCCTAAAACTATGGAATCTAAAAAAGTAAAAGGTTTATATTTTGCAGGTGAGATTATTGATGTTGATAGTTATACTGGTGGATTTAATTTGCAGATTGCTTATTCAACAGGATATACTGCTGGACTAGATTTGTAATTTAGGAAGGAATGAGAAAAATGGGATTTATTACGATTGATGGAAAAGTACAAACAGAAATTACAGAGAAAAAATCAAAATTTATTGCTAATTTATTTCCTGTTGAGACGATAGAAGAAGCGGAACAAATTATTAAGGATATAAAAAAGAAATATCATGATGCAAGACATAATTGTACAGCTTATAGAATTAGAGAAGATGGAAAAATAGTTGAAAAGGCAAGTGATGATGGTGAACCAGATAAAACAGCAGGAGCTCCTATGTTAAATATTTTGCAAAAAAATCAACTTGAAAATGTGGTAATTGTTGTTACAAGATATTTTGGTGGAATTTTATTAGGAACAGGAGGATTAGTTCGTGCTTATTCAGATAGTTTGCAAAAAGCAATAGAAAATAGTAATTTGTTACAAAAAGAGTTAGGTACAGAGATGTTAGTAACACTAGAATATGGACATTTTGATTCTTTTAAATATTATTGTAGAAGTAATAATATTTTGATATCAAATGTAGAATATAGCGAGTTTATTGCCTGTAAAATAGAGTTAGAAGATATAATAAAAGAAAAGTTATTGAAGGATTTTGAAGGAAAAAATATACTTTTAAAAGATATACAAGAAACAGCTAAAAAATATATTACAAAAAGTATAATAAAAAAGTAATTTTATAAAAATACTGGAAGAATTTTCCAGAAACTATTGCTTTTTCTCGAATAAGTGATTATAATAGGGATTGTTAAAAATACGAAATAGGAGGGAAAAAATGAAAGAGAAGCTTAGCGTTTTAATTGCTGATGATAATCAAGAGTTTGCTAACACATTAACTTCTTACATTAATAGTCAAGAAGATATGGAGGTTATAGCTGCTGCGAAAGATGGAAATGAAGCAGTTGAAATTTTATCAAGTACCATACCAGATGTAATATTATTAGATGTTATTATGCCACATTTAGATGGCTTAGGAGTATTAGAACAAATAAATATGATGAAAATAGATAAAAAGCCAATTTGTATTATGCTATCTGCAGTAGGACAAGACAAGATAACACAAAAAGCTATTATAGAAGGAGCAGATTACTACATAGTAAAACCATTTAATATTGAGGTGTTAATTCAAAGAATTAGAGAGGTTAAACATTTTAGACCAAGTCAAACAGGAGGTAATTTTATTGTCAGAGAACCAAGACAAAAATATATTGAATTACCAGAAAATGAAGAGAAAAAGCAAGAAAATTTAGAAGCTTTAGTAACTAATATAATTCATGAAGTAGGGGTACCAGCCCATATTAAAGGATACCAATATTTAAGGGAAGCAATTATGATGGTGGTAAATGATATTGACGTTATTAATCAAATAACAAAAAGTTTGTATCCTAAAATTGCTTTTAAATATGGGACTACACCAAGTAGAGTAGAACGTGCAATTCGTCATGCTATTGAAGTTGCATGGCGGACGTGGACAACAAGAAGCAGTAGAAGGCATTTTTGGTTACACTATTTCGGCAGCAAAAGGTAAGCCAACAAATTCAGAATTTATAGCCATGATTGCTGACAAATTACGCTTAGAATTAAAGAGTGCATAAGATATGCTATAATCAGCCAATAGTAAGCAATACAACAATTGCATAATCTGCAAGTACTACTAACTAATTATGATTTATTGGTAATAAATGTAGTAATAAATTTGCTAGGAATGCAATAAACTAAAATAAATAAAAGCAATAAACTTCCAAAATTTATTGGATGAATTCTAGAAATGTTTAGAATGAAATTTGATAAAGATTGGAGGTTTTTTGTATGGAAAAAATTGATATGGAGGTGGATGATTTTCTTTCCTATTGTGATTACAAAGGACTAGCAACAAAGACAATTAGAAGTTATGACCAAACTTTAAAACTATTTTTACAATATTTAAAGGATGAATGTAATATTAAAAATTCTAATTAAGTAACAGAATCACATATAAAAAATTATATTGCAAATGTAAAAGAAAGAGGCAAATACACAGTGGTTAGTGATAGTCATAGTAAGAAACAAAATATTCCAGAGCATAGACGAGATTTTGGAAAAAAAGTGAGTATAGCTACTGTAAATAATTATACTAGAAATATAAGAGTTTATTTTAACTATATGTATGAGAATAGATTAATAAAGATAAATCCTGTACAAAAAGTGAAAGTAATTTTACGAAGTATGGAGAAAGGATAGGTAATAAAGATATACATCCACATTTGTTAAGAAACAACTTTGCTAAAAGATTTTTAATGGAAGGTGGAGATATTTATACATTATCTCAAATATTAGGACATTCAAGTGTAAAAGTAACAGAGGAATCATATTTAGATTTAACGACAGAAAATTTAAGAACTAAGTATCAGAAATATTCTCCTCTTATGAATTTAAAGAAAGTAGGAGGAAAGAGATAATGAAGAAAATATAAAACTTTAATTGTATGAGTTTTTTTCGCTGGGGAATTCCCTAAATTTCAATATTTTAAGCTCACAGTTCATTGCAAGTAAAACATCAGATTTAAGTGAATCACCAATTATTAAATATTCTTCATTATTATAATTTTTTAATAAATTTTGAATAGCTTCAAAAAATTCTTTTCTTGGTTTCATATATCCAAACATATCAGCTGATAGGACTTCGTTCACTAAATTTAAACATTTAATCTTAGAAAGTTTATCTTTAGCAGCAACTTTAGGTCCATTTGTAGCAACAATAATATAATATTTTTCTTTTAAATATTTTAATATATCATAAGCACCATCTATTTCAACAACCACTTCAGTTAATGAATTCATAAAAAGATTATTTAATTCTATTGCTTTTTCTAAACTTACTTGATAATCAAAATAGATTAATACTCTTTGTGCTCTTACCCAATTTAAAAATTTATCACTTTTTTTACCTTTTTCATTTTTAAAATGAGGAGGTAGTTCTATTAGACCATTTTGCCAATCTTTCCAAAATTTTTTATCGACTTCATACCATTTTTTAAATCCATCTTCAAAATAATTTTTTCCAAATGATTCAATCATTTTAGTATATGCATATCTTACATTTTCTAAATTATCTATCAATGTATCATCTAAATCAAATATTAGAATTTTATATTTATTCATAAGAATTCACCTCAATTTATATTTATTGTACCATATTAAGGCAGTTATTTGAAATAATACAAATTTATTTTTTAATTATTATTTTTTAAAGCTATTAGTAAATTTCAATTTAGTTAAAAAATCTTGCATCTCAATTTGATTTATAAAGTAGTAAATTAGTAGTAAATTCAATTTATAGTTTCACTTTCTTATCATAAAGTAAAGAGCTATTATTGATATTAATATTTTTTTAAAATGAAAAATGTATAACCTTTATAAAAGTGGAAAAACTTTATGTGAGGGAGGTACATATATGGAGACAAGTAATATGAAAAATATGGTAGTATTAAAAAACTTACCATCTAATTTAGTAGAAGAAGCCATTGTTATCTTAAAGTCAAGTAAAAAAGTAAGAAAGTTACAAAAAATAGAAAAAAATCAGAAAATAGAAAAAGACGATAATGAAAAAAAGGGAAAAGATTATATATTAAAAGAAGCTGAGATGTTGATATCTAGCTATATTTCGAAATTAGAAGAAAATCATGATGAAAAACATAAAGCACAAAAGAATAATAAGAAATATGTCAGGTTAAAAAACTATGCTTATTTATCAAGTGTTATTGTTGTAATACAGGCGTTAATGCTTATATTAAAATGACAAAATATCTTATTACCTAACAGTTTTTGAAAAAGTTACACATATAAAAAAACACACTGAAAAATGTTAACTTAGTGACATTAATTGACATGCTTTAAAATTATTGATATACTTTCAATATGCAAAAAGCATAACTTGAGTTTAAATAGTAAATAATAAAAACAAAAGAGGAGAAAAAGATGGGAAGTATATCAAAATTCAAGAAAAAACTTGATAGCAGAGGAATAACATTAATAGCACTGGCCATCACAATTTTATTCTCTTATGACGAAAAATTAAAATGTAGTAATAGCAAAGGTTTCCTCCTAGCAACAATTTAGTAAAAATAAAATTTTCACATATTTGAAAGATGAATTGTAAAAAGTAAATACAAGTTCATCTTTTTTTGAATTTATAATGAAAAAATTGAAAATAAGTGATATAATGCCAATTAAGGAAGGATAATTAAATTTGGCAGACAGTGTCTGCCAAATTAGAAAGAAGGGAAACAATGAACGAATTAGAACATATAAATGTAGATAAATTATATAATGATGTAGCAGATTTAATTGAAAAAGCAAAAATTCAAGTAGTTTCACATATTAATACAGAATTTGTTATATTAAACTGGAATATTGGAAATAGAATAAAAAATGAGTTATTAAATAATAAGAAACCAGAGTATGGTAAAAAAGTTATAAAGAATTTAAGTAAGAGATTAATTGAGAAATATGGTAGAGGTTATAGTTATTCAAACTTATATAGAATGTTACAAATAAATGAAGATTTTGAGGATTTTCAAAAATTTGCGACATTGTCGCAAAAATTAAGTTGGTCTCATTTTGTAGAAATTGTAAAAATGGATACTGATGTAAAAAGAAAGTTTTATACAACAATGTGTATAAATGAAAATTGGTCAGTAAGGACATTAAAAGAAAGAGTGGACTCTGCATTATTTGAAAGGACAGCAATATCTAAAAAGCCAGAACAAACTATAATAAATGATTTACAGTTATTAACAGATGAAAATAAAATGACAACAGATTTATTTTTTAGAGATCCATATATTTTAGATTTTTTGGAGCTAAAAGACACTTATAGTGAAAAGGATTTAGAAAATGCAATAATAAATGAATTGGAAAGATTTATTTTGGAAATGGGTAATGATTTTGCTTTTTTGGCTAGACAAAAAAGAATAACAATAGATGGCAGAGATTACTATATGGATTTGTTATTTTATCATAGAAAGTTAAGAAGATTAGTAGTTATAGAGTTAAAACTGGATGAATTTAAACCAGAGCATAAAGGACAAGTAGAATTATATTTAAAATGGCTTGATAAGTATGAAAGAGCAGAAGGAGAAGAATCACCAGTAGCAATTATATTATGTGCTACTAAGAGTGATATGATGACAGAACTACTTGAACTAGGTAATAGTGGGATACATGTTGCACAATATCTTACAAATTATGTTCCTAAGGCATTATTAGAAGAGAAATTTTTATCTAGTATAAAAAATGCGAAAATACAATTAGAACAAAGAAGTAAAAATGAAGAGAATGAATAGATTAAATTTTTGCGACAGTGTCGCAAAAATTCAAAAAAGAAAAAAGCTTTAGATTTAGAAATAAGTCTAAGGCTTTTTTTTATGGAAATTTTTTGCCTACATTTTAAAAATATAAAATTATACTAAAAACAATTTTAAATGGCTAAAAGTTAAAAATAAAGCGAATAAGCGAAAGAAGGTGAGGGAATGTCTAACTTAAATTTAAAGGGTATATGGATACCAATAGAAATATTAACAGATGAAAAGTTAAGCGATAAAGAAAAAATTATATATTTGATAATTTTGTATTTAAGCAAAGAAAATAATTATTGCTATTTAACAAATAAAACTATAAGTGAATTACTAAATATATCAGTAACACAAGTTTCAAACTTAATCAATTCGTTAAAGAAAAAGAAATATATTGAAACAGAACTAATATATAAAGAAAACACAAAGCAAGTAGAAATGAGAAAATTAATACCAATAAAAAATGGAGATACCTATTTAAGAAAAGTTAAATACCCTCTCCAAGAAAACTTTAATACCCCTATTAAAGAAAACTTTAAGGATAATAAATATAATAATAAAATGAATAAAATTAAAAAAATGCTTTAGCAGTTTTTAGGAGATAGGGGTGTGGGTAAATGTAATTTCCATGACATACAGTCAAACTTGTCAATAAGGATATTGATTCAACTAGAACACACTTGAATTTCTATTGTAAGGAAAATGAAACAACATACATTAGAGAATTTGCTAGAATGAAAAAAAGAATATGACTTACAAGGTAATTTAAGAAAAAATAGTATTATAATGTGCAAATGATGATTACATCAGATAACGAAATTTTTAAGAAAATAGGTTTAGAAGAAATATTTTAGAGAAAGTTATAAATTTGTATGTAATTATAAAAATCTAGGAGAAAGAAATATAATATCTGCAGCAGTACATTTAGATGAAACAAAAGAAAAATTTGATAACAAAAAAATGTCAACCTAGTGACACTAATTGACACTATTTGGAATTATTGATACAATATCAATGGATAAAAATTTATACTATAAATAAAAATAGTAAACAATAGAAAACAGAAGAAAAGGGGAATTTTGTATGAGTATAACAATGTTAAAGAAAAGAGAATATAGTAGAGGAATTACATTAATAGCCTTAGTTATAACAATTATAGTGTTATTAATTTTAGCAGGAGTAAGTATAGCAACATTAACAGGAGAAAATGGAATATTAACAAAGGCGAATAATGC
>CANPAC010000058.1 GCA_947571975.1 uncultured Clostridium sp.
CGTGAGAGAGGCTCATTTTTTCGGATTAGAATTTCTTAATGTTTGTAAGGCAGCCGAGAATTTTTAAGAAATATTTTATATAAATTCATTTGTCTTTTTTTAATAATCAGCCTTACAAATCAAGAGTTGTAGAACCTAAAACAATGATGTATTCTTAAGAAATTATAACATAAAAGTAGCAAGAAAAATAATCGAGGGTGATTTTAATCTTTAAGAGTCTTGTTATTTTTTTTCATTTATAGTAAAATAGAAAAAAAGAAAGGAAAAATCAATGTATACAATAGAAGAATTTGATAAAGAAAAAACTAAAGTATTAAAATACATTTTATATAAGAAAAGAACAGAACAAGAAATAAGAAAAAAATTTATAAGCACAATTGACGAAAATATTTTAGAAGATATTATACAATATTTAAAAGAGGCAAAATATATTGATGACAGTGAATACATAGGAAAAACAATTAATAATTTTATGCTACTAAAAAATTTATCGATAAAAGAAATACAGCACAAATTAATAGCAAAAGGATTAAACAAAAATGATATAGAAGACTACATATATGAAAATGAAAATGAATTAAAAGAATATGAAATAAAATCTGCAAAAAATATTTTCTATAAAAAATCAATGACAATGGAATTAGAAGAAATTAGACAATATCTATTAAAAAAGGGATATAAATCAGAAAATATTAAGGAAGCAATTGAAAGAGAGGAAGACTAAATCTATCCATAAATGGTCAAGTTGTACCTGTCCCAATTTGACCATTCCAATTTAGCAATAAAAGGAGAGAAAATTACAAAATGCCAATACTAACATTAGAAACAAAAAAATACGCAATTAAAATAGATAATTTTGAAGGTCCATTGGACTTGTTATGTCACTTGATTGATAAAAATAAGATGAATATTTATGATATTAATTTGAGTGAGATTACAGACCAATATGTGGATTATCTAAAGGAACAAGAAAAGCTGAATTTAGAAATTGCTAGTGAATTTCTAGTAATGGCTTCTACTTTGTTGTATCTTAAATCAAAAAATTTATTACCAAAGCAAGAGGAAGAGGAAGAAGAAATAACAGAGGAAGAGCTAATACGTAGAATTATTGAATATAAAAAATTTAAAGAGATTAGTAAGGTTTTTAAGGAAAATTATCTTGATTTTTCAAGAAGATATTTTAAAGGTCAAGAGGAAATTACTTTGCCTAAGCAAAAGTTAGAAAAAAATTATGATAAAGAATTAATTCCAAAAATTTATAAATTGTTAGTAGAACGTAATAGTGTAAAGTTAAATCAAAATGCTAAGAATATTGAAAAAATTGCAATTACAGATAATTATACAGTTGCAAGTAAAGTAAAAGAAATGTTCAAAGTTTTAGTAAAAGAAAAAAGGTTTGTTTTTAATAGATTGTTTTCTCTTAAAAAGCATAATAGACAAGAGGTTGTTACTGCTTTTTCTGGTTTACTAGAGTTATCTAGGAGAAGTAAAGTAGAAACTAAGCAAAAGGAATTGTTTGGAGATATTACTGTTGAAAGGTCTAAAAAAGTGAGCTAAAATTTTATAATAAAAAACCTACATAGTATAAAAAAGAAAAAAATGGAAAAACTAATAAAAAGCTTCGAGGAGGCGAAAAAGTTGGTTTTTCTTTTTTTGGTATTGTTACTTTTAGTAGTACTAATTGTAATGACATATTTTTCTAAAATACAAATTGAAATTGTAAATGTCAAATTTTGTTCACAAACTAAAAGGCACTTAAATAGAAATTATGAAATAATAGTACGATTATGTTTAGGTTTTATCACACTTGCTAAAATCAGTTTTAATAAAACGAAATTAGAAAAAATGAAAATAAAACAAAAAATTCAAAATATAGATTTATCAAAACTAGAAAAAATGCCAGCCTTTGATAAAGAACTAGTAAAAATTTTTAAAAAATTGGATTTTGAAATTAAGAAAATAGATTTAGGTATTAACATAGGAACAGAAAGCGCAAGTTTAACTGCTATAATTGTTCCTGCTATTAGCACAATAATTAGCCTCATATTACGAAAAAGGATAAAGAAATTTGAAAATCAGAAATTTGTTATATGTCCAATTTATCAAAATCAAAATTTGGTAAATCTATCTATAAAAGGTATATTTGAAATAAAAATGAGGCATATTATAAATGTTATTTATATTTTTATGAAAAAGGAAAGAGGAGTGAAGAAATATGAGCGAACATCCAATAGAAGGGCTTATGATTACGGCTATGAATAGTATTCAAGATATGATAGATGTTAATACAATTATAGGAGAACCAATTGAGACTTCTAATAATATTGTTATTATACCAATTTCAAAAGTATCTTTTGGATTTGCAGCAGGTGGAAGTGAGTTTAAAGGGGAAACAATAGATGAATATACTAAAAAAGAAAAAGAAGAAGCTATTCAGTATCGCTTGCCATTTGGTGGTGGTAGCGGAGCAGGAGTTACAATTAATCCAGTTGCTTTTTTGGTTATTCAATCAAATAATGTGAAATTAATGCCAGTTAATCATACATCATCATTAGATAAATTGTTAGATTATGTGCCAGATTTGATAGAAAAGACTAATAATATGATGAATCGTTGTATGCAAAACCGAAAGGCAGAAACAGAAAAAATATTAAAAGAAATGCAAAGTAAACATGATAAGAGTATGAAAAAAGAAGAGGAAGATAAAAAAGCAATTGAGAATAAGATTGAACAAGAAATTGAGAGAGTTAAGAATAGTAAAAAGCCAAAAGAACCAGTTGATTATGAATTTGAATATGATGAAACTATAGAAGATGAGTAGGAAAAGAACAATAGGGGCTTGATTAAAGGTTGATATATTATAAATAATCGCTTTCAAGTTCCGTTAAAATGCTAATATTATTATATATTAGCATTTTTTTGTGTAAATATTAGGCAGATTGTTCACAAATAAAATTCTAAGTGATATAATGAAACAAGATAATAAAAGGAGGATAAAATTAGAAATGGAAGAGAAAAATAATGTAGAAGAAACGACTAAAAAGAAAAGCAAATTACCAGTTATAATTACAGCTATTGTATTGGTAGTTGTATTAATTGCAGCTATTGGTGGATATTTTGGATATCAATACATTGAAGAAAACAAAACAACAGGAACTGAATGGGGAGATACATATTATACTTATTTAAAAGCAGCAACTAATAAAGAAAGTAACAAAGAAGATTATGGATTAAAAGATAATATGGAAAATACAAAATTACAATTTATAGAAGTAGGAGAAACTAATCCTATTATGGTTATGACATATGATTATGAAGGTGATTCTTTTGTTAATATTTATCGAACAAAAGAAGAAAATAAGGTAGATAAAATAATACATAAAGAACCGGCAACAATTGAATTTTTGTATCATATAGAATCAAAATCTTATAGCTGGTATATTCATGAAAAAAACGAAACACAAAATTCTTATAAAAAAATCTATACTATATTAGAAAATCCAGAAGATAACAAGAAAGCAGAATATACAATTGCAGAAGGAGAAGAAACAAAACAAGATACATTATCAGGAGGAGGAGAACCTATTACATTATCAAAATTTGATGAGATTTTTGTAAAACCAGAAGTAGAACCAAGTAAAAAAATAGATTTTAACGAAGATATAGAGGCAAAAGATTTGAAAAAAGAAATAACAACAGGAGTAGAGGAATATAAACCTCAAGAAGAATTAGTAACAGAAGTAAAATCACAAATAGAGGAAACATTAAAGAAATTAGATGAGACAAAGAAGGCAATAGAAGCGGCAAAAGAGGAAATAAGATTAGAGGAAGAAAGAAAGGCTGAAGAGGCTAGAAAAAAAGCTGAAGAAGAAGCTAAAAAGAAAGCAGAAGAAGAGGCAAAGAAAAAGATTTCGGAAGAAGAAGCTAAGAAATTAGCACAAAAAATTGATGGAACTTATGCAGACGAAACAGGATTTCCAATAGGATATAGTTTAGAAGCTATGGTAAAAGATTCTTCAGGATTGGAATACTACTTGTTTAGAGTAAGATGGCTAGTAGAAAATTCACATTGGTCTACAATTGATGGTGTTGCTATTTCTGTAAATGGTAAGAAATGGAAACAAGTTGATATATATCAAAATTATCAAAATGGTCAAACAATAAAAGAGGTTTATAAAGAAGGCAATTTTTAAATGTTTATTTTAGAAAGGGAATGGTAAATAAAAATGGAAGAAAAAAGTAATGTTCAAGAAACAACTAAAAGGAAAAGTAAATTACCTATTATAATTATTGCTATTGTATTAGTAGTTGTGTTGATTGCAGCTGTTGGAGGATATTTTACTTATCAATACATAGAAGAAAATAAAACAACAGGTACTGAATGGGGAGATACTTATTATAGCTATTTAGAGGAAAGCGCAGAAAAAAATGGTGATTTAGAATTTCCAAGCAAAATAGAAGATGGAAAAATTCAATTTGTTCAATTAAAAGAAGATGATACACCAATTATGTTAGTAAATTACAAAGATGTAGCAAAAGAAAATAAAGAAAAATTAGGAGTTTATTATATTAAAGATGATGGTCAAGTTGGAGGATATATAAGTTTTGGACCAGAAGATTTAAAAGAACATAATGTAGTTTTATTATATAATAGGCAAACCAAAGATTATTCTTGGTACCAAGAAATGGTAATAGAAGATGGAGAACATAGATATACAGATTTAGATAAATATATTGCTATGAATAAAGTAAAATCAGTTCATGACGAAATGGGTGATAAAGATTTTTATCAAAGTGATGAATATAAAAGATTAGCCACAGAGAGTAATATAATTTGCTTTAAAAAAGATGAGATGCCTAACAGTGATGATGATACAAAAACTTCGAAATTTGAGGAAACTTTTATTAAAGTAAATGATGTAGAAAGAAGCAATATAATTCCAATTGATAATTTTAGAGATTTTAAACAAATAAAGAAAATAGTAACAACAGCAGTAGATAGTTATAAAACACAACAAGAGGTTTTAACAGAAGAAGTGAAAACTGCTGTACAAGAAAAAGAAACAAAGATAGAAGAAATACGAATTGCAAAAGAAGAAGCCGAAAAGAAGGCTAAGGAAGAAGAAGAAGCAAGAAAAGCAGCAGAAGAAGCGGCAAAAGGTTTAAAAATAGGAAATCATACTATTAAGTATGGTACTTATAAAGGAATTGAAGGAGCTGTAGGCGAAACTTTAGTTATTAATCCAAATGGTAGTGCTTCTATAACTGCTAATTTCCCTGGAGGAGTAAAAACGATTCAAATGACTTATCAAGTAAAAACATATGATTTTGCACAAGATATATCTAGCCATTCATATCAACAGGCTATTGTTACATCTGGTGGGGGATATGAGTATGCATATTTCCCTTTCCAAAATGATAGATTGTCAGATGGTGGCACAGGTACTTATATTTATCAAGGAAAATAGTTATAAAAAACCAAACACAGTTATATTATATATAACTGTGTTGTTTTTTAACTTCTTAATAAGTCAATCCATGAATAAATTACTTTTTTTAACATAGTAAATAAATTTAATCTATCAACATTGTTTTTAGCTACAATATCAACAGTAGACAGTAGTTTACCATCTAAAGTAAAAGAAATTTCACCTAATTTTTGACCACTAGAAATAGGAGCAGAAATGCTATCATCTAAAATTAAGTTTTGTTCTATATTTTTATCTTTTCCTTTTTCAATTAAAGTTCCAGCGTTATCAGATAAAATCGCATCAACACTAGAAGAAACTCCTTTTGTAACAGAAAGCGTTTTTATAACTTCGTCTTTTTTACCAAATTGTTTAAAAGAAAATGTACTAAATCCATAGTCTAACAATTTTTGAGCTTCTGCAAAACGAACTTTGGTAGAAGGAGCTTTCATAACAACAGCAATTAAAGATAAATCATCTCTAGTAGCACTTGCTGATAAATTATATAAAGCTAATCCAGTAGAACCTGTTTTTAAACCGAGTTGCACCTTTATAACTTCGAATTAGTTTATTAGTATTTGCTAATTGGGATTTTCCATCACGCAAACTATCTGTCCAAATTGTAGTATATTTTGTTACATTAGGATGATTATTTAATAATTCTTTTGACATTAAACTAATGTCATAACTAGAAGTAACATGGCCATCTTCATCTAATCCATGACAATTTTTAAATGTGGTGTCTTTCATACCTAATTGTTTTGCTTTATCATTCATCATTTGGATAAAACTTTCTTCTGAACCAGAAATATATTCAGCCATAGCAACTACACAGTCATTAGCAGAAGCAACACAAATAGCTTTTAACATTTCATCAACTGTTAATGTTTCTCTAGGATCTAACCATATTTGAGAGCCTCCCATAGAAGCTGCATTTTCAGAACAAGGTACAGCATCGTTTAAATTTATTTTGCCAGAATCAAGAGCTTCAAAAATTAATAAAATGCTCATGACTTTTGTAACAGAGGCTGGTCGTAATTGTTCATGGCTATTGTGTTCATATAAAACTTGACCTGTAGTTTGTTCAATTAAAATAGCAGATGCTGATTCTAAGTTTAAATTAGTTGTATCATTTCCGTGCTTGCGCATTTGTTTCTATAGAAAGGTCCGTGTTAGCAGCATTTGACCATACATAAGCTGTTTCTTCAGCAAAACATGGTAGACTGTAAGAAATTAGAAGTAGAATAATGAGAATAAAAGAGATATATAATTTTATTTGACGCATAATTATTCCTCCTGTTTTTTGATATTTAATAGTTATTCTTATAAATAAAAAATATGATAGATAATTTTATTAATTAAAAAACATAATAAAAAATTTGAAAAAGTAGATGAATAGATAGTTTTATCTTTGTAAGAACGAATGGTATATTTAAAATTAACTGTATCTCCAATATATTCTTGTCTGTCTAAAATACTTGCTACTAATGATGGGATAAAACAATCTGAAAGGCTTATCAGATTAAATAAAATTGCTATCTCTCAAATGGAAATATTAACAGAAACTAATAAGAAACTGCTTAAAGGCTAAGAAATTTTTGAAAAATGTGTCAGTGCAGCAAAGTCAATGTTCATCGTAGACTTGTATTCTTCTCTAACAGAAGGTATTGCAAACATAAGGGATGGTATGAAAGCATTGCTTAATGTTGTTTTGCTTGGCGAAGCGGAAGAGATAAATCCTGTAGCTGACATTCTAGGCATAACAAAGGCTGTTACACTTTATGAGATGTGTAAAGAAAATGGTGACTTTGATACCATACTTCAGTCTGTTCTTGATAACTCAAAAAGTATTGGTAAAGAACTTGAGTATAACGTTCCTGAATTAGATATTCGCAGTGAAAACGTGATAACACGTTGTAGAAAATTTATTCAGGAAAATGCACATCACTTAAGAGATGTTGATGAACCTGATGAATACGAGCCACCTAAGTTTAATTTTGAATAAGTCATAAAGAAACTGGAACTGATAATTTTAATCAGTTCTAGTTTCGTATTTCTTAACAATAAATATAATTTTCTAAAATAATTTCATCAACACAATTCTTAATATTATTCATTTTCTGTACCCATTTCATTTGATTATTACATTTTAAATTTTCATTTATGTTTTCTTTTTCAGCAAATTGTTTCATTAAATATTCAAACTGTTTTTGACATTCTGTGTCAATATTATATAAATGTTCATGTAATTTGTTATTCATAAATAAATTGATATACTCTGCCTTTTTATAATTTTTTAAATAATTCAATCTCATTCTTCCATACTTACTTAATTGATAATCTTTAAATTTACTTTCTGAAAGTGTTAAATTTGGCAAATAATAATCTCCAATTTTTGTATATGTAATTTATTATCCATTCTAAAAAACCTCCTAAAATTTAATTTCACTACTTTTAGAACTATAATTTTATATCTGCTAAAGCTGTCTTTTACAAAATGTATTTGTTAATAAAATCTAAAGTGTACTTAATTTAATCTTACTGGGTTATTCATTTTACCGTTTGTGATGAAGATTTTACGGCAGAAGAAGGACTTACATGGTTAGAGTGGCTTAGAAGCTGTGATGAGAATCACCCAGTCAGAAAAAATGTATTCTTTGGTTATGATAAATTTTTAAATAGATGGGTTGAAATTGATAACCCAAATTGGAGTCCAAATGGTAATTTAGAAATTTTTTTCACTGACGGATCGGCTGGAGATATATATCTATGTAGTCCAGATAAGAAGCGTGTTAGATTCTGTGACGAAATAAAGCCAGCTGATTATGATGGGTATGGATATTGGGAGAGTATCCACTAAAAGCAAAGTATTATATGTATTTGTTTTCTTGTTCATTTTATGGTCTGCCTAAATTTGGTAAAATAGATGAATTGTAGTTTTTATCTGTTTTATAAAAAATTTTAAGCATTTTGATGTAACTTTTTATTGAAATCGAAATAAACTTGTGCTATACTTAAAAAGATATGTCAATAAAAGAAAAATAAGGTGGAAAAAATGAAGTCAGATACAATAAACGAAGAATTAGAAGAAAACAAAGTAGAAGAAACAACTAAAAATCAAAAAGAAATTGAAGAAATTATAATTGAAGAACCAGAACAAAAACAAGAAGAAGCACAAGAAAAAACAGAAGAAAAGGTAGAGGAAAAAGGAAATAAAAAACCGAAAAGAATGAAAAAGAAAAAGACAATAGGTCATAAAATTTTCTTTTTGTTTAAAATATTAATGGTGCTTGTAATATTAGGAATTATAGGAATATATGTATTTTTTAAAACAGATATATTTCAAGAATATAAAGAGCTATGGGTGCAAACAGCAATGACAACAATGAACCATAAATATTTAGCAACTTGGTTTTTATCAGAAGAAGAAATTGAAGAAATTATGAACAAATTAAAGGTAGAAAATAACGAAAATTCTGATTCAAATGATATTATGGTTGTAGAATTAGCAGAAGCAGAAAAAAAAGAAGTAACAGTTGAGAAAATAACAGGAAAAGGATATGTCGGCTTTGTTATGATTGTACCAGATGCTTCTAAAGTAAAATTAGTAGACGGAAGACAGGCTCGGAAGAGGTTCAAAACTAAGTGAGATTGTAAAAAAGAATAATGCAATAGGAGGAATTAATGCAGGAGGATTTGATGATCCCGACGGAAAGGGGTCAGGACACATACTAAATGATGTAGTTATAATGAACAAAAAATTATTGTATGGAAATAAATCAACAAGATATCCTTTAATTGGATTGAGTGAAGAAGGAAAACTAATATTAGGAAAATATAATTATCAAGAAGCTATGAATGAAGGTATTAAATCTGCTGTTAAATTTGAACCATATATTATTGTTAATGGAAATAAGCAAATTAAAAATTCTAATTCAGGAGGATTACACCCTAGAATGGCTATTGGTCAAAAACAAGATGGTACTTTTATATTTGTAGCAATAGATGGAAGACAACCAGGTTATAGTATCGGAACTAATTTATTAGAATTACAAAGTATATTTGAAAGATATGGTGCTTATAATGCAGCAAATTTAGATGGTGGTTCTTCTGCTACTATGTATTATGATGGAAAAGTGGTAAATAAAACTTCTACACCAATGGGAGAAAGATATTTGCCTAATGCTTTTATTATAGAAAAATAAATGTAATAATTAAAATTTATAATAAAAACTAAAAAAGATTAATATTATTATTTTTGTAGCACTGCGTAAGCGACCAAACGAGTGTAACGAGTGCGATTTGGAGCAACCTACAAATATATTTTTGTTTCATAGGTTGCGACACACAAAGTGCAAAAAATAATAATATTAATCTTTTTTAGTTTTTTTATGCTAAAATTTAATTAAGAGAAAGTATTGTAGTAGTAACTGTTGAACCATCTGTAGAAGCTAGAATTTTAATATCTTTTCCAAAATCATTTCTAAATTTGAAATCATAACTACCATAAGCTGTTGCGGCATCTTTTCCTTTTGCTATATAAGGAACAGAATTACTATGAGCATGTCTTTCTGTAACAACTAAACTAGGTACTGATAAAACAGCATTATAAAGAGTAGAACTAATTTGACAATTTCCGCCACCTAAGCCTTTTTTCTTGTTACCATCTTTATCAAAGATATCAGCTTTCTGGTATCCTTTACTAGTAGACGCTTGTCCTACAGTGCCACAAAAAGAAAAAGTTTCACCATTTTTTACAGTAGTACCATTTAATGTATTGCATGTAATAGAAATATTATTTTGACGAGCAGAATCTTTTGAATAAATTTTAGTAGAAAATGTTGCAATTTGTTCTTCTTTTACAGGAGAAGATTTACCTTCTGATTCTGCAATTCCTTGTCGTATTTCAGTTTCATTAGAAGATACATTCTGATTTGTTTCATTAGAAGAACCGAGTATTAGTAGAAGTTCGATTAGCTTCATAATTATTTTTTTCTTCCGAAGGAGTTGTATTTCGGAAATAAAGAAAAAAACCAATTCCAACTGCTATAGCAATAGTAGCAATTATTAGAATTCCAATTTTTTTGTTCATTTTAAATCACCAAACATAGTATAACCAAAAAAATGCGAAAATATTGACATTTTTAAAAAATAAAAGTATAATTAATATGTATTAATTTTGAATTTTGAAAGAGGGAGAAAATCATGATAAAAAGAAACTGGAAAAAAATAGGTATGATTATTTTAATTTTTGCTTGTATTTTTAACATTATGGGGAAATTAATCAATAAACTTTCTCTTAATAAAGAAATGTTGTATTCTGCGGAATATATGCAAGGAGAACAACAAAATGAACAAAATCAAAAATAATACTTGAAAAATTTTAAAAAATATGTTATTATAAAAAACAGTCAAATTATTTTAATCACAAGAAAGAGGTGAACTTAAAGTGAAAGAAGGAATTCATCCAAATTATAACCAAACAACAATCACATGTGCATGTGGTAATGTTTTAGAAGTTGGGTCAACAAAAAAAGATTTAAAAGTAGACGTATGCTCAAAATGTCATCCATATTGGACAGGTAATTTAAGACAAGAAACAGTTGGTGGTAGAGCAGATAAGTTTAAGAAAAAATATGGACTTGCTTAAAAATGTAAGTTAAAATTAAAAAAGTAGGAGCTGAACACATATGTCAGCTTTTTTTCATTGTGTGGGAAATTCGAATAAGTTTTCTATTATATTAAAAAGGTGGCTCCATAATGGAACCACCTTTTTTTGAGAGTTTTCAAGTTGGGTTGTATGCTGTTTTGGGCTAAAATGCTAATAAAAGCACACATAACGCTACGGCACACCCGCTAAAAACCGGCTAAGATGTATCAACATCCTTGAATCCTCCTTTAGTTATTTGCATAACAAGGATTTCCTTGTTGCGTAGCTATTATACCACAATGATTTACATAAGTCAAGAAGAAAACTATTATTTTTCAAATTTCCTTAAATTTAAAAGTAAATTCCAGTGATAGATTAACAGGAATTTAGTTTTGGAA
>CANPAC010000059.1 GCA_947571975.1 uncultured Clostridium sp.
AGTAATTGTTTCATTGCAACTACTGCCATTTTTAATTCCTCCCTTTTTGTTATTTCTTCCACAAAGCTTCAAACGTTTTTTAGGACCTTTTTTTGATTCGGCACTTCCCTTAAAACTGACTTTGTGTGTTTAATACGTTCGATATTATATCATGTTATAGTAAGAAATTCAAGTGTTTTTCTTAAATTTTGTACTTTTGTTACAAAACCGCTCCAATAATCCCAGCATCATTTCCTAGAACAGCAGTTTCAATTTTCATATCTTCATTACTATTTATCTCTTGCAATTTTGATTTCAAGCGCTTTAATAGCACATCCTCAAAATACACAAAACTTCCACCAATTCCAACTACCTCTGGTTCAAAAATACAAATTAAATTTTGAATTCCTATACTTAAATTATCAATATACTCACTTACAATATTTTCTATCACATAATAATCATCATTTTCCAAAGTATTTCTTCGAATCATTTCAAACAATTCTTCCCCCCTCGTAGTTTCATCTAAATTCAAAGCTTTCCTCAAATTATTTTTAAAACTCTTCATCGAAGCATATCGCTCAAAACATCCCTTCTTACCACAATGACATTGTATTCCATCTTTTATTATAACCATATGACCAAACTCATAACCAGGCTTTTTTCCAGCTTCCAACAATTTTCCATCTAAAAAAGCAGCTCCACCAATTCCTGTACCAAGAGTTAAAAAAATACTTCTTGTATATCCTTTTAAACATCCATAGCTATGCTCTGCTAAAGCTGCGCATTTAGCATCATTTCTAATTCGAATTGGCAAATTTATATCTTCTAAAGCTTTTTTCAAATCATAATTTTTTATACCCAAATTTCCACTTTCAACAACAACTCCATCTTCCGCCCAACCAGGCATACCAATGCAAAGCTCATCGATTTCATAATTATTTTTAAATTGCTCAACTTGTTTATAAATATTTTCTACTATCGACTTTTTAATATCCTGCTTTTCTATACTTGTAAGCCTTTTTTCTGTTTTTTCCATAATTTTCCCATCACTACTTACTACACCAACAGCAATATGACTTCCACCTAAATCAATACCAATTTTCATTTTCAATTATCCTCGTATAATATGTTTATAAGGTTTATTTAAAATGGATTTTATAAACATATTCTTTCTTGTATATTTTTATTCTCATTAAACTGTAACCGTTAAAACAGATATGTCCCAAATTTCACAAAAATGTGAAAAAGGAAACGTCCCATATAGACGTCCCCTATACACCATAAGCAGAGAATACGAAGTTACCCATATATACTTGTACACATGGTACTAATACTACTAATACGAAGAATATTAATACGGCTCCTACAATAGCATATACTACTTGTGGCAAGGCTTTCATGATTTTTGTCATGATGTTGTCTATGTCTATTTCCATATATTCTACTAGTTTTTCCATCATTTCTGTAAGGTCTGTTTGCATTCCTATTTTTAACATTTCTGTTATCATTGGTTTTGCTAGTCCTGATTGTTCAAATGGCTCTATCCAAGATGAACCTGTTAAAATGTTGTTTATTGATGTTTCTATTACTGATAACATTACATAGTTTTTGATTACGTTTTTGCTGACTTCAATTGAGTCTTGTATTCTCATTCCATTTTTCATGTTTAGTAACATAGCTTTTAAGAATCTTGAGAAGTCTAATGCAAATATTAATTCTCCAAAGATTGGCATTTTATATTTAAAGTAATGGAAATTGTATTTTCCTTTTGGTGTGTTAATGTAGAATACTATTGCTGCAACAATTGCAATTACTATCAATGTCGGTATGAACCAATATTGTATTACATCATCAATAAAGCCTGCAAACCAAAGTGTAATTCCTGGTAGTTCCTCTTCTGTTCCTAATTCGTCAAATATTCCCTGAATTGCAGGAATTGCTACTAATGTTCCTACTACTAACATAACTAGCAATAATATAAATTGCGCAATATTTGGAATTAAGATTGATCTTATTTTTTTATTTAAGGCTTCTGTTTCGTCTAAATATTTTACCGCTTGTTCTAATGAACTTGTAAGTGACCCTGATAATTCTCCTACTTTTATCATGTTAACGTAAATGTAAGGGAATACATTTTCATAATATTCCATTGTTGTGTACATATTTTCTCCGTGCTTCTACACCTGCTAAAATGTCTTCTAATATACCTCTAAACGATAAGTTTTCGGTACTTTTTATTATTGTATCTAAGGCATGGATATTATTGAAATTCGCTTTTTTTAGTAAATAAAAGTTTTGCGTAAATACAACTAAGTCTCTTTGTGTTATTTTTTCTGATTTTGCAAAATATAAATTAACTTTTTCTTTAGCTGTTAGTGTTTTCTTATTATTTCCTAATTGTGTTGTGTTTACGTTTTTCATGATTTCTTGAATATCAGTTACATTTTTCTTTTGCTTCTTTTGCTTCTTATTTGAACGATAAGACACTTGTTCAATGGTAATTGGTAATAAGTTACTATTTTTTAGCGATTTAATTAAGTTTAGCCTACTAGATGACTCTACTTTGTTTCTTACAATTACACCTGTCCTAGTCATCGCCCTGTATATATATATAGGCATTTTTAGTTTACCTCCTTTACTCCTCTTATGCAGATACTTAAGTTTAGATGTAGCTTAAGCTTATTTACATCAGCTTTTTTAGTATCTTAATCCTTTTTATCACGTTTTATTTTTAATTGCATAATTGTTCTGTTTAAGATTTCTAAGTTCTTTTCTTCTATTTGTGATTTTGCTTGGTCTAATGTAATTTTGTCTTGTACAAAAAGTTCTGCTAATGAATTCATTAATCCTATGCTTCCCTTTTCTAAATTACTTTGTATAGCATCTTCTATTTCTGACACACTTAATTTTTCCTTACGTATGATACCTGCTACAATGTTATCAACTACCATTACTTCTGGTACTAATACTAATTTTCCATCAGTTCCTGGTAATAATCTTTGAGATACAACTAGTTTTAACAAAGCTGATAGCAAATATTTAACACTAGCTTGGTCTCTTACTTCATAGAAGTTTATCATTCTATCAATTGTCTCTGCACAAGATTTTGTGTGTAATGTTCCTATTACTAAGTGTCCAGATTCGGCCATTTCGATTGCTGCTTCCATTGTTATTTTATCACGAATCTCTCCAATAACTAAGATATCACAGTCCTCTCTTAAAGAGTTTTTTACACCATCACTAAATGTTAAGCTGTCTCTACCTTTTCCAACTTCCTTTTGTACTATTAATGATTTTTTAGAATGATGTTTATATTCAACTGGATTTTCTAATGTTAAAATTTTTTTATTTTGATTTTCATTTATATGATTAATCAAAGCATTTAATGTTGTACTTTTACCAGAGTTTGTTTTACCTGTAACTAATATTAGCCCTTGTGGTTGGTATGTCATTCTTCTTACAATATCTGGCACACCTAAAGATTCATATGGTGGTAATTCATTTTTTATAAGTCTTAGTGTACATAGTGGAACGTCATCTGATAAAGAGATATTTACTCTTAAACGTATATCTTTATATTCATAAGACATATCTAATTTTCTACTATTATTAAAAACTTCATCTTTATCTACATTTCCTTGTACTAAATAATCATAATATTCAGACATATCGTCTGGTGTTAATATTTCGCTATCTGGTACTGGTACTAGCTTTCTTGCAATTCTAAGCATTGGCTTATTGTCACAAATTAAGTGAACGTCAGAAGCATCCATTTCCATAGCAGCATCTAATATTTTATCTAAATTCATAATTTCCTCCTTGGTTTATTATTAAAAAATTAATAATTTTTTATTTAATTCTTCTAAAGTTGTATATCCATTTAGTATCTTTTTAATACCATCTACTACTAATGGTTTATAATTTTGAGCTAAAGCAAGTTTTCTTATTTCTAAGCTTGATTTTCCATTCATAATAGCTTCTTTAATTTCGTCATTTACATCTAGTACTTCAAAAATTCCAATTCTGTCATAATATCCTGTGTTATTACAATAGCTACAACCTGGTGCATCATAAGTAAATCCGTTTAAATCAAATGGAACTTGATATCTTTCTCCAATTGTATTAATAATATGCTTTTCTTCTTCTGTATAAGGTCTCTCCTTTTTACATTTTGGACATAATCTTCTAACTAGTCTTTGTGAAATAGCTGTTGCTAATGTACTTGAAATATCATAATTAGAAAGCCCCATTTTTCTTAATCTTGTAATAACTTCTATACTGTCAATTGTATGTATAGTAGATAATACATAATGCCCTGTTTGACCTGCTTGAATTGCAATTTCTCCTGTTTCTGTATCTCTTATTTCTCCTACTAAGATAATATCTGGGTCTTGTCTTAATACTGTTCTAAGTGCTCCTGAAAAAGAAGATTTTTTCTCATCAATTTCTATTTGGTTTAGACCTGGAATTCTAATCTCTACTGGGTCTTCAATTGTTGTAATATTAATTTCTGGGCTATTTAAGTAATCCATAATACTGTATAATGTTGTTGTTTTTCCCTCTCCTGTTGGTGCTGCAATAATAGTAATACTATTTTTCTTTTGTATACTTCTTCTTAAATTTTCCTCTGTTCCTGGGAATCCTAATTCAAATATATTTTTAATATTTGAATTTTTCTTTAATAATCTTAAAACAAATTTTTCCCCATAAACATTAGGTTGTGAAGATACACGAATATTATAATCTTCATATAATAAAATTCTACCATCTTGTGATTCTTGTTTTTCTTGGTGCATATTAGAAATAGCTTTTAATCTTCCGTATAATTTGTTGTTGCTTTTCTTTATTTATTTTAGCTGCTGTAAATAGTTCTCCATCTATTCTGTATCTTACTCTTATTTGGTCTACCATTGGTTCAATATGAATATCACTAGCTCTTCTTGTTATTCCTGTTTTGATAATACTATCTACTAAACCAATTGCTGTATCATTATTTTGTGAAGATACACCAAAATCAGCTGTTACATTTCCTTCAAGTGATTTTAATATCTTATCTATATCATTTTCGAAAGTAATGTAGCTCTCCATTACTAATCCTTTGTTTAATAGCAATAGTTTAATAGTATTCATGCTTTGTGTATTGACTGTATTTGCAAAACATACTTTTATTTTTCCTGCTACTACTTCAAAAGGAATTACCTTATTTTTTTGTGCTACATCTAGTGAAAAATAATCAGTTAATTTTACTTTTATTCTTCCCCCTGTTAAAAGAATTCCCTTTTCTCCAATAATATCTCCTATAGCTTCAATTAAAGTATTTGGTTCACATACATTTAATTGATATAAAATATCTCCTAATTTTTTATCAGGATGTTCTCTTTGATATTGCAAAGCTGTTTCTATATCTTTTTCTCTAACAATTCCTCTCTTTACTAGTTCTACTCCTAGCGGTTGTCTTCTTCTTGTGTCCATATTTTTTTCCTTCCTTTCTTTTGTGGAATTACTCTATTTTATTATACTATACTTTCTTTCATTTTTGTTGATTTTTAACTAATTACCTAAATTTACTATTTTCAAGCAAAAAATAGTTATATATCAATCTTTTCTTTTAATAATTATTTCTTTAAAGTATAATCTACATTTTTTTCTTCTGAATTTTCTATTTTTAATTTTACATTTATTACATCTTTTCCCTGAACTACTTTTTGCTCAAATGTACATTGTTCAACATTTCTTGTTATTTTCACTTTATTTCGATAAACTCCTTTATTAGCTGAAAGAAATGTATACTGTACTCCATTATCAAAAACAACATAACTACTTTCTACACCTTCTGCTATGTTATTATTTTTATAGGTAGTTTTACATTCTAATATTTTTATATTATTATGATTTACTTCATCTGTAAAGAAACTATTGAATTTTGTATATTCTGTAATTGGATTAATTGTATCTGATAGAGAATGGCTATTATTATAAAAATATGTGCTAATAACAGATACAACAGCTATTGCAATTGTCATTGCTATAATATATATAGTTAATGATATAAGTGTAATACCTTTTTGCGACTTCATATTAATTCTCCTTTGAAAATATAGTTGAAAGTTCTACTGATTGTTCTTTTCCTTTAGACATATATTGAATTTTTACTGTTACTTTTTTAACTAAACCTACTACTTTTTCTGGATAAATATCTGCATAATCTTGTATTATAACTGTTTTATAAAATCCTGTTTTGATTTCTTCTGTTTTATTATTTTCTTCATCACTTTGCCTTCTGTCAGCTATTTGCTCAAAGGTTAGACTATTTTTTAAAGCTTCTATTTCTTGTACTGCAAGGCTTGTTGCTTCTGATTTTAGTTCTATTTCTTTTGCTGAACTATTGAAACCATATGACAAAAATGCAATGATTGATACGAATATAAATAATACAACCACTGATATAGCTATATCAATTCCTGTAAATCCTTTTTCACTTTTTTTATTCATAGATTTTCCCTTTCAAAGTTTTATATTCTTTTATAATTCATAATAAACAATACTAATGTTAACATTAAAACGTTAAATAGCCCTAGATAAAACCCAATACTTAATTGATTTGTAATTGGTTCTTGTGATTTCTTTCTTTTTTTATTTTGTACTATTTTAGTAATTAATATGTAAAGTAAAATTGATAAAAGTGTATAAATAATTGCATTTACAGTGACATATTCATTTGTAAAGATTACCATTGTTATAATCATTAACAAAATTCCTATAGCATAGCTATTTTTTGCATATTTTTTTAGTGTTATAGTATCAAAGATTAAAACAATGATGTATGTTACTAAATATATACCATATCTATAAATATTAGTTTGTCCTACTATGTATAGATATAGCATATACATAATAGATATTACAATTCCATAAGCAGATACTAGTTTATCAATTTTACGGTTTTCTTTGTCAATTCCTGCAATTAATATTATAAATGTTAAATATAAAACCATAAAACAATATTCTGTAATTTTAGCTATTGTTAATGTTTCTATTTTTAAGTTCATAACTAATGCCATTCCTAAAAATAGTATACCTGATAGTAGTTCTAAAATTAGATAACGTGGTCTAATTTTTTCTTTGCAATATCTACATTTTCCTCCTAAAAATATATAACTAAGTACTGGTATCAAGTCTAAAAAGCCTAATTTGTGGTTACAATTAGGACAGTATGAATGTGTATGTACTATGTCTTGTCTTTTTGGAATTCTATGTACTGATAGTGTATAGAAGCTTCCAAATAGTGTTCCAATGATAAATATTAGTATATATAAAATTAGGTTCATTTTTTTCCTCTTTTTTGCTTATTTTTAATTTTAGCCATACACACTTTGTGTGCGTATGGCTATTATCTTATAATTATTTTTCGTTTTTTAATTTCTAATTATTTTGCTTTTACTGGTGTAACTTTCCATATTGCTGTTTCTCCTTCTGCAGCTGCTGGTTTTGATACAATTCCTGTTGCAGTAGTAAATTCTGAATTACTATCTGTTATTGCTATCTCTACTTTATCAGTATCAGTAAGTTTTCCAGCTGTAGCTTGAGTAAGAGTTACACTAACTGTATAACCACCTATTGTTGTATTTGTATCATCTAATCCTAGGTTTTTCTTTATAGTAGCTTCTGAATCAAATGCATATCCAGCCATAGCATTAGCCATTTGTCCATTTAATTCCATGTTAACTTTTTCCATAACTTCTGCTTTTGATGTTGATGATTTAGCGTCTCCTGCTCTTGTTAAAATACCATTATCACCTGTTAACATAGCAATTGACACCCCTGCTAAAATTAATAACACGATAATTGTAATTACTAAAGCGATTAAAGTAATACCGTTTTCTTTCTTCATCATGTTTCTTTTCCTCCTTTTCTTTTGATTTATAAAATTTATTTTGTCTTATATGAATTGTTCTATCCATATAACGTTAATAACAAATTATTTTGTTCCTTTATCTTGAAAAAACTTACCACCTGAAGTAGTCGTATTTCCTGAAGTCTGATTATTATTAGAATTTGAACTACTTGTATTATTCCCATTTCCACTTGTAGAAGAATTGTTCTTAGTAGTATTTGTTCCATTTGTTTCACTACTTGTTTCATAAGAAGAAAATGGATTAGCCTTTCCTGGTTTGTAATCTTGTATTCTTTTGTAATTATTTAAATCTGTTGAATCTACTTCATATGTCATAATAATTTTTTCTTCATCTACTGTATCACTATTTGCTAATTCTTGTTTAACATTATCTGGTGTTGTATATGATACAGGGTTAGGTATTGTTTTTGCCATAGGAACATAATCATATAGCAAAATTCCTAACAATAAGATGATAGCTAAACATAATAACAATGAAATAATAATTTCCTTTATAACTTTTTTAGCCATAATATACTCCTTTACTATTATTGGGCAGAATTCGTTGTGTTACTCGTGTTGGTAGTATTAGTTGTGTTTCTATTTGTCGTATTATTTCCTGTTGTACTATTTGTTGTATTAGTTGTGTTTGTACTATTAGTTGTATTAGTTTCAGCATTTTTGTTTTCTTGTGTTCCAATATTTGGATTACTTGTTTCAGAAACTTCTTTAATTGCAATTTCTTTACATGTAAATGTTGCTTGTAAGTCATTTCCAGATGGCACCATTTTGAATTCTTCTATTTTAAATCCTAAGGTACTATCATTTTCAATATCTGATATAAAATCAGTAATTGAAATATAGCTTCCATTTACTGTGAATTTTAGATTGTAAGTGCCGCTTGTATTTCCTTGTACAATGTCAATTCTAACTATTGCACCTTCACTTGTTGCATAATTACCAAGTTTTACCCATAATGTTTCTACTTCATATCTTTCAATTTGTGCTATTGGTACTTCTCCATCTGTACTTACTACTGTTAAGTCTTCATATTCTTTTTTTACTTGTTCTAATTTTTTACTACTATCTTGCACTGTACTTACTGCTTGTTTATAGTCTTTCTCTGCTAATTTACTAGCCTGTTGTATCTTTTCATCTAATTGTTTATTTTTGTCCTGAATTCCTATATAACTAAGGATTTTTACGTTTCCTACTTCAACCCCACTTAATATGACAAAAGCAGAAAGTGCTAATAATAATACAATTAGAATTAACATCAATAACTTTTTCATGGCAATTCTCCTTCTATTTTAATGCTAACTACATTGTTGTCTTTTTGTCCTGCTGTTGAAATAATATTGCTTAAAATAACTTCTGTTTTCATTTTTGCTACTAAATATCCTAATTGCTCATATTTATTAGATTGTGCATTTATTACTATATGTGTATCTGTTGTATTTTCAATTGATGTTAATTGTACATTTTCTGGCACGATTGACATGATTTGATTTAACAAATTAGGAATCGCATTTCTTCTTTTATTTCTATCTGATATTCTGTTGTTTGCCTCTTCTAAATTTCTAAGCATAGTATTATATTGATTAATTTTACTGTTGATTTTTTCATTATCATTATTAGCTAATGTTATTTGATTTTGTGTTGCATTTATTGATTCTTGTGCTTCTTCTGTTTTTCTATTCATTTGATTAGCTAACAAACTTGAAAAACTTATATAAATTACAGCTAATAAAACTAATCCAATAACAATTCTTAGTAAGCCTGTTTCAGTCCTATCAAAAGGTTGTCCTAAATCCCAAGTAAACATTCCGCCTAAATATTTCTTTTCTTTTTCTGTTCTATCAGGATTTACTTCGATTTTTAACCAATCAGGAATTTTATCACCAAAGGATTGGGTTTTAAAATTCA
Organism: uncultured Clostridium sp.; assembly: GCA_947571975.1. Lineage (GTDB taxonomy): Bacteria > Bacillota > Clostridia > TANB77 > CAG-508 > CAG-269. The sequence goes on from CANPAC010000059.1 coordinate 9,803, forward strand.
TTCCTGCAATTCCTTCTCCAATCCCCATCATTCCTAATGCTATTGCTGAATTTACTTCAATATAATCTTTTATGCTAATATCTCCTACCATAGTTTGTACAAAATATGGTTTTAATATTTCACAATTTGCTCCTTCAAGATATTCTTGGAAATATAAATCAATATTGTTAATTAATGCAGCTGTTCCTGTTATATATACTTTTTTGATTCTGTCTCCATTGTCTCTTACAATATTTCTTACTTTTCCTACTATTGTATATAATGTTGGCATAATGTCTTCTAAATAACCTGATTGTTCTTCTTGTAATTCTTTTCCTTCTGATGTGTATATTGTTGTATTTTTACAAATATCATAAGATTTTAGATAAGAATTTTCCTTCAAATTGATTTTTGCTAAAAAGTCCCTACATCCTTCTTCTATCTTATCAACATTATAAATTTTGTCTTCTAATATAGTTGTTACTGTTGTACTATCTTCAATATTAACAATAAGTGAATTTTCTTGTTTTTCAATATCAATTAAACTAGGAATAGCCATTGATATAGGTGATATATTAGCTAATTTGTAGCCTTCTATTTGTTGTATTTGTTTGTTTAATTCTATTTTGTTGTCTGCTACATGGATAACTCTTATCTTTTCTTTTTCATCTTGGTTTCCAACAATTGCATATCTTGTTTCAAAAACATTTGGATTATATCCTTTTTCTGAACAATAAGATTCAAATTCCATTTTGATTGCTTTTTGTAAGTCGTTTTTTGTAAGTAACGCAAACATATCAAAATAGTTATACATTTCCTCTGACAAATTTATGCTAATTGGTGTCTTTTGACTATATGTTTCTTGTATTACTTGCTCTATTGCTTCGCCAATTTTATCATAAAATTTGATACCAAATGCTTCTACTTTTATTTTGTCATGGTCTTTTGAAACTTTTGCATATTTAATTAAATGTTCTTCAATATATAGCCCCAGGCAAGTTGAATTCGCCATCACATTCTCCTTTTTTAATTGATATATTTTTATTTTTTACAAATTTTCAAAATACATACTTGAATATTTTACACATTTCTTCAAATATATCTATATTTTATCTTTATTTAGCAAAAAGTCAATACATTTAATCTTATTGTAATAAAATTGTAATCTTTTTGTAATACCTTTTTGTCAAATTTTATATATTGAATTATATGTTTCGTTGTAACTGTCAGCTTAAAATAAATTATGGTTTTATTCTCCACAACTCTTGATTTGTAAGGCTGATTATAAAAAAATAGCAAATGAATTTATATAAAATATTTCTTAAAAATTCTCGGCTGCCTTACAAACATT